>DKXQ01000235.1 GCA_002493085.1 Lachnoclostridium sp. UBA7122 | reverse complement strand
ATTTAATTATTTGCAGTTCCTAACCTGATATACCAAGTTCACGCAGCCTTGTATTTGCCTCTGCAACTCTTGGCGAATCTGGATATTCATTAATAATTTTTTCATAGCATTTTTTTGCCTTTTTCGGTTTTGACGTCTGCTGGTATGTCCTTCCCAGGAAATATATAGCATCTGTATTATCAGGATTGTACTTAATTGACTTTTCTAAACATTCTTTGGCTTTTTTATAATTTACGGCTCCTGCATATTCATTCTGGCCATTATAGGCATCTCTTCCTTGTACATAGAGTTTTTCGCTTGCATCATAAAATGCTGTGGAAGCAATTGCATTATATATTTTCTTTGCACTGCTGCTATCAAAGTTATCTGTGCTTATATCTATTAAATTCTTTGCCGCTTTTTCCATGTCTTCAGCCATAAATGCATTAACAGCTTTAAATAACTTATCATATTCATCCAGAATTGTTGTGCCTGTTCCATCCCCCTGGAATTCCTCCAGTTCTTCCTCAAGCTGTTCAATTCTCGCCTGTAGTGTTTCATTCTGGTTTTTCAAAGCTATAGAGCTGCTATCCGATGCTGCCTGGCCTGCACTATATTTTTTAAAATCCTTATTAGCATCGTCTGCTTCACTTGACATAATATGAGGCATTATAAGACAGTACATAACCGCAAGTCCGATAATTACGCCTATAATTATATTTACTAAAGGCATAATAGATGGTCTTTCCTCTTTATAAGGCGTTATCGTCTTATACTGGTCTGAATCTTCCATATGTGGAAGGTTCTTTCGTGAATTTTCCTTTTTTTCATCACTTCTGGCAGAAAAATAATCCGTTTTGGCATGCACGTCTGAAAGTTCCTGCAAATATCTTAAAGTAGTTGTATTTGTCACATCCACTTTAATAATATTGTTCAAAATTTTCAGTGCTTTTGTACGCCCGTCTTTTTTGTCTGACATCATATAAAGCAGTGCAAGAAGCTGGTTAGCACGTATAAACTTAGGATTGGTATTGACAACCTTTTTAAGCTGTATAATTGCCATATCTTCATCGCCATGCTGTGCAGCATCCAGTGCTGTATTATATTTCCTTATTGTCTGGCTGTATGTTTCCAGTTTATTTGGATTGGCCTGTATCTGGTTAATATAGTAGTCAGCATCATTATTATCACTCTGGTAATGTTTGCTTATAACCCATTCACTCAGGGCTGAAACAATTTCGCCTGTTTCAAAATATATAAGCCCAATCAGGTTTCTTGCATTTGTATTCAGCTTGTTAAACTGAAGGCTTTGTTTTAAAGAATTTATAGCTCCTGTTAAATCCCTTATCTTTGCCTGGCCAAGTGCCTTGTTGTAATATATGTTTGATAAACTTACAACTTTCCAGTAATCTTTTAAATCCTGGCTACAGTTATTGCATTGTCTTTTTCCAAATGGTACTGTAGCATTACATCTTGGACAGTTCATGATTCCTCCACCCACTCTATAGACTTATTATCAATTGCTCCATTATCTGGTACTTTGTTATTAAGAATAGATTGTATTAAATCTGTCACATCTGTTGTCTTATTACCATATATCGCATCTTCAGCCTGCTCTATGTCAAGACTTGGCTGAAACTTTGCCAGCTCCGCCTCAAAATCCATCTTACACTACCTCCTGTTAATCATCAACAAATATCTGCCGCAATTATCGACATATGCCATACAGAGCCAAATATCCTGTTAATTTACTCTCCTATATTATATACAATAATTCCTGTTCCGCGTCTTGCATATTCAACATGATGGTTTTCTTCTGTAACCATTGTTTTAACTCCGTTAATCGATATTGCAGTTCCCGGGTTTACAACCTTGTTAATAGTAATTTTGGCAAGATTTGACTTGGACATCTGGTCTAATATTTCCTGTAATCTTTTTTCAAGTTCATTAACCTTTGTATCACACTCTATCTTGATACGCATCAGCTGCATACGCTTTTTATTAAGGTCAGGAGTATTCAGCCTTTCCATAGCAAGTTTAATCTTTTCAAGTGCGCTGGTAACATCCCTTAGCGCTTTCTCGCTTTCATCTTTATTACGCTCACATTGTGAAAGCAATGCAAACAAATCACCATCTGCACCTGCTTTTATCTCAGTCCTTACTTCAGACATATTACCTATAATATTAGCACGTATATATCTAAGTGCAGACACAGAACCCCCTACTATTACCCCATACTTTCCTGAAACTATTATATCCTGGCCTGACTTAATAGTAGTGTTCATAATAGCATTTGCCTGTACATCACCTTTACACACAATATGGGCCTGCTCAAAAAACTTACCTTTTACATCTCCACCCGCTTCTATCTTACCTTTGCCATTACCCTGCATTCCGTTTTTAAGAACAACATCTTTCTTTGCATAAAGTGCTGCCTGTTCCACATATCCATCAACAATTATAGAGCCCTTTTGTGAAGTTACACATACCCCTGTACAGACATTGCCACGGATATGTATATCATTCTGGAATTCTATATCTCCTGTATTATAAGTCACGTCCCCTTCTATAACAAGTTCATTGTCTATAACAAGCCTTTTATCTATAAATGTAACCTTTCCATCGTATTTTGCTGTATAATTTATACCTTTTTCATCAATAGTAAAGCCTTTGCCTTTTAATTTAGCCAGGTCCTTGCCCTTTTTGGCAAGAATAGAGCCTCCGTGCACATTTACCCCGTTTTTACATGGAACAGGCGGATGGTATGTTACAAGACGCTGTCCCTGGACAACAGCGGGTACACTTCCATACTCTGAATAATCAACAGAACCATCTTTTAATATCTTTGGTTTTGTATCAATCTGGGTATCAAAGAAAAATTCAAACCAGCCATCCTCTCCATCAACGGCAGGTGTGCCCTGCGCAAATTTTACATTTTTGTCAAAAACTTTCTTTGCCAGAATAGTTTTCAATACTTCTTCATTAATGCCATAAACCACTCCTGCTTCTCTTGCAGAAGCCAGGAGTGATTCCATTGTACATTCCTGCTGGTCTTCTGGTCTTCTTATGCATATATATGCGGCCGTCCCATTATCAGATACTGTTACCCGGATATTTATAGTATCCTTTTCTAAATTATTTTCCTGCATACAATCCCTCCTCTGGCACCATACTTTTGTTACTATCCATAATGTTAGTTCTTAAAGAGCAGAGTTACATATCTTGATTATATATGAGTTCGTCACATATTGCAATAACCCCAGCAGACTTATCTAAAACTTGCAAAAGCTTTTTAACTGTCCAGCTTAGATAATTCTTCTTCCACTTTCTGCATCATAGCCTGGTATTTAGAAAGCTTTTGTTTTTCTTCCTCTATCTTCTTTGCAGGTGCTTTGCTTATAAATTTTTCATTGCCAAGCATGCCATTTACACGTTTTAATTCATTATCAAGACGCTTTTTTTCTTTTAACAGCCTCTCCCTTTCTTTTTCAAAATCCACAAGGTCAGAAAGCGGCATATATATTGCTGCATTTTCAATAACTGCTGATACTGCATTGGCATCTATGCCTGTCTTATCCGTCTGCACTATAACTTCTAACGCAGATACAAGATGGCTGAACGAATCTGCAAGCATAATGAATGTAGCCGCCACAGCCTTGTTATCTGCTACTATATAAACTTTCGCTTTACGGGATGGCGCAACATTCATTGATGTACGTGTATTGCGTACAGCCCTTATAACTGATTTCATAAGGCCTGCCTGCTGGCTGGCTTCTTTATTATCCCACTCTTTCTTATATTCTGGCCATGGTGATACCATTATTGACTCTTCGCCAGGCTGGATTGTACAGAATATTTCTTCTGTAATAAATGGCATAAACGGATGAAGCAGTTTAAGCGAACATGAAAGTACAGTTTTTAATGTCCAGAATGCAGCATTTGCTGACTGGCTGTTGCTTTCCTTATTAAACAGCCTGGGTTTTACCAATTCAATATACCAGTCACAGAACTCTGTCCATACAAAATCGTTTATTTTCTGTACAGCTATGCCAAGCTCATACTTTTCCATATTTTCAGTAACTTCTTTTACAAGTATATTTACTGCTGAAAGTATCCACTTATCAACAATACATAAATCATTATATGCAGGTTCAGTAATTTTATTATCCCCAAGGTGCATCATAATAAAACGTGAAGCATTCCATATTTTATTGGCAAAATTGCGGCTTGCTTCAACACGTTCCCAGTAAAAACGCATGTCATTGCCTGGTGCATTGCCTGTCACAAGTGTAAAGCGGAGCGCATCAGCGCCATATTTATCAATAACCTCAAGCGGGTCTATGCCATTGCCAAGCGACTTGCTCATCTTGCGCCCAAGGCTGTCACGTACAAGTCCATGTATAAATACTGTATCAAATGGAACTTTGCCAGTCTGCTCTATTCCTGAAAACATCATTCTCATAACCCAGAATGGAATAATATCATATCCTGTAACAAGAGTGCTTGTAGGATAGAAATAATCCATTTCTTCAGTTTTATCAGGCCATCCAAGTGTTGAAAACGGCCAGAGGGCTGATGAAAACCATGTGTCAAGAGTATCTGGGTCCTGGCGCATTGGTCTGCCACACTTTGGACACACTGCTTCACTATCCTTAGTTACTACCATTTCACCACATCCATCACAGTAAAATGCAGGTATCTGGTGTCCCCACCAAAGCTGGCGTGAAATGCACCAGTCACGTATATTTTCCAGCCAGTGGAAATATGTCTTTTCAAAATATGGTGGTACAAACTTTGTATCTCCGTTCTTTACTGCATCAATTGCCGGCCTGGCAAGTTCCTGCATAGCTACAAACCACTGCTTTGAAACCTTTGGCTCTACTGTAGTTCCACAGCGGTAGCAAGTTCCCACATTGTGATCATGTTCCTCAGTTTTGATAAGAACACCTTCTGCTTCAAGGTCAGCAACTATAGCTTTCCTTGCTTCGTACCTGTCCATTCCTGCATATTTTGGATAGTCATCAACAATTTTTGCATCATCTGTAAGCACATTTATAATCTCAAGGTTATGGCGCAGGCCAGCTTCAAAGTCGTTTGGGTCATGTGCAGGCGTAATCTTTACAGCACCTGTACCAAATTCCATATCCACAAATTCATCTTCTATAATTGGTATCTGCCTGTGGACTAACGGCAAGTCAAGCATCTTTCCAGCCATGCCCTTATATCTCTCATCATTTGGATTTACTGCAACAGCAGTATCGCCAAGCAATGTCTCAGGGCGTGTTGTAGCAAGGTCAATATAGCCAGTGCCATCTACAGTCTTATATCTGAGATGCCAGAAATGACCTGCCTGGTTCTCGTACTCAACTTCTGCATCTGAAATCGATGTAAGGCATACAGGACACCAGTTTATAATGCGCTCTCCACGGTATATAAGACCCTTATTGTACAGTTTAACAAACACCTCTTTAACTGCCTTATTGCAGCCTTCATCCATTGTAAAGCGTTCCCTGTCCCAGTCACATGATGAACCAATCTTTTTAAGCTGTTCCACAATGCGGCCGCCATACTGCCTTTTCCAGTCCCATACCCTTTCAAGGAACTTTTCCCTGCCAAGTCCCTCTTTTGTCAGTCCCTCACTTTTAAGAGTTTCAACAACCCTTGCCTCTGTAGCAATAGAAGCGTGGTCAGTACCTGGAAGCCACAGTGCCTCATATCCCTGCATGCGCTTAAAGCGTATAAGTATATCCTGTAATGTATTATCAAGTGCATGTCCCATATGGAGCTGCCCTGTAATATTTGGCGGTGGCATAACAATAGTAAAAGGCTTCTTATCCCTGTTTACTTCCGCATGAAAATACTTTTTATCAAGCCATTTCTGATAAGTCCTCTGCTCAATATCAGAGGGATTATAATTTTTCTCCAATTCTTTAGCCATAAATGTTCCTCATTTCTGCACCACTTTTATACATAATACAATGTCTGTGCCGCAGTGCATGCACAAACCTGCTATCTTTTAAAGAACAAAAACGCCCCATGCTATACAGCAAAGGGCGCTTAACGCAGATGATGCTTAAAAGCTGCCTTTGATATTACGCAAGCTTTGATTTTGCAACTTCTGCGAGTGATGCAAAACCTTCAGGGTCACTTACTGCCATTTCTGCAAGCATCTTTCTATTTAATTCTATATCAGCAAGCTTAAGACCATGCATAAGCCTGCTATATGAAAGTCCGTTAATTCTTGCAGCAGCATTAATACGTACAATCCACAGCCTTCTGAATTGCCTTTTTCTTTCTTTTCTGCCAGAATAGGAAGAATTAAGAGCCCTCATAACTGACTGTTTTGCAACTCTGTACTGTTTAGACCTTGCTCCTCTGTAACCTTTTGCAAGCTTTAATACTCTCTTATGCTTTTTCTTTGCATTTAAACCGCCTTTAACACGTGCCATCTTAATTTTCCTCCTCGACTATTTTGAATATGGTAATATGCTCTTCATCATTTTAACATTAGCAGCATTAACTTCAACTGCTTTCCTTAACCTTCTTTTCCTCTTTCTGGATTTCTTATTTAAAATATGGCTTTTATTAGCTTTCATCTTCATAAGTTTACCAGTGCCGGTAACCTTAAAGCGTTTAGCCGCTGATTTTTTTGTCTTCATTTTTGGCATAATATATTCCTCCTAAATAAAAATATGTTTAATCTATTGAAAAGCTGTAAAACCTTACTAACGTTTTTGCGACAAAAACATAACCATAGAACGCCCTTCCATCTTTGGCGGCTTATCTATAACAGATACATCTTCCAGCAGCTTATAAAAACTGTCAAGAATCTGCTTGCTATAACTGATATGTGCCATCTCACGCCCACGGAAACGGAGTGTAACCTTAACTTTGTCACCTTTTGTAAGAAATTTCCTGGCATGGTTTGCTTTAGTGTTAAGGTCGTTCTTATCTATATTAGGCGACAGCCTTACTTCCTTTACTTCCATTGTCTTCTGCTTTTTCTTAGCTTCTTTCTCCTTACGCGCAAGCTCATAACGGTATTTTCCGTAGTCAATAATTTTACATACAGGCGGCTTTGCCCCTGGTGCAATTTTTACAAGATCCAGCTCTGCTTCACGTGCCAGTTTCATAGCTTCTTTAACTGGCATAATGCCAAGCTGTTCCCCAGTCTCGCTAATCAGGCGGACTTCCTTATCCCTGATTCTCTCATTAATCATTAACTCGCTAATGTTAGTACACCTCCAAAATAAAAATATAATACAAAAAAAACGTAGAAAGCAAAGACAATCCACGTTTATCAATTAATATATATGCGAAAATATACAAAGTATTACCTTTTTATTTGAAATATATCAACTATAAAACCCGAGTCACTTATATGTGCTGAGGTGAGAGTGGATTACTCTACTTTACTGCTGCCTGTACAGCAATTAGCATGTTACCATATGACTGGCAGTTTGTCAAGTGTTTTTTTAATATTGCCAGGATAACCTCATAAAAT
>DKXQ01000146.1:17281-18029 GCA_002493085.1 Lachnoclostridium sp. UBA7122 | reverse complement strand
TTTTTATCATTGGAATATTTTATGTACAGCATGACTTCTTTCAGGCTTGTCTTAAATTCCCCAATTTCTTCTTCTGTCATTTGTCCTGGAGCAATTAAGTTGATTTTATAGTCAGGTACATACTGCATGACTGCCTCATCAGTTATATTATACATATCCCTTAATGACAATGGCCCGTCCCACCTGCCAGCTCCCCAGAATACAACTATTGTGACAACAGGAATAAGTTTGTCAGTCTTATAAAAGCCGCTTAAATATTCTTCCTGTGAAGGTCTGTACCTGTCTTTTTTATTAGAGTGTTCTTTGTTTTTATTCCTATGTGATTGTGCTGCTTTTGTTACCTGGCCTGCTAACTGCATGACATCATAAACCATATTTTTAACAGGCATGGCATAATGTACATCACTCTGGTTTTCAACGCCTAATATACAGTACGCTGTATTTCCATCTGTCATTACAAGTTTTAGCACATCCCTGTATTTCTGCTCTGGCACGGCAGCTCCATCTTCTCCATAAGGCAATGTAATCTCTGTTGTATCAAGCTCTGTTAAACTTTCAGGCTTTATTATTTGCCTGCCTTTATATATAAACTTATTGAATACATCTGCAAAAATTACCGGATTGCGTATATATTCTTTTGTAACAGTATCTTTTTTGCCCAAATACAGTATTCTCCTTTCATTATTTGTTATAATGCTTAAAATGCATCTGTGTTTATTCCCAGTAAGGGGCCACTTTTTCTTCAGCT
>DKXQ01000146.1:16979-17119 GCA_002493085.1 Lachnoclostridium sp. UBA7122 | reverse complement strand
TGTAACAGTATCTTTTTTGCCCAAGTATATTGCTCTCCTTTTCTTATTTGTTATAACATATTTTAATCCAGTATTCTATTTCTGTCAATAAAACGGCAAAGTAACGACAATGTAATTTTACCTGGGTATACGAAAGTTTA
>DKXQ01000146.1:0-16661 GCA_002493085.1 Lachnoclostridium sp. UBA7122 | reverse complement strand
CTGGGTATACGAAAGTTTAGATTATTGTGCAATTGTTTAAGACTCTGGCATGGAAAAATGTCTGTGGAAAAAGTCAATATTGTGCAAGTTAAAGTCAATCTAGTGCATTAATTAAAGTACAAAAAATAATTATAATTTTTATACAGTCCATAATTGATATGGATAAAAAAGTCTGATGATAAAATATTTGGAGGATAGAATAAATGAAACGTGCATTGATTACTGGCATTACTGGCCAGGATGGTTCTTATCTTGCAGAATTTTTGCTGGAAAAGGGCTATGAAGTGTATGGGATGATCCGGCGTTCCAGTGTGGATTTCAGGGAACGTATTGCACATCTTGAAGGAATTTCTGGCTTTCATCTGAAGTTTGGCGATTTGGGTGATTCTATCAGTCTTGTTAAATTAATCAGTGGAATTAAACCAGATGAAATTTATAATCTTGCTGCGCAGTCCCATGTACAGGTTTCTTTTGATGTTCCTGAGTATACTGCTGATGTTGTTGCAACTGGTGTGCTTCGTATATTAGAGGCTGTGAGAGCCTGTGGGTTAGAGAAAACATGCCGCATTTACCAGGCATCAACTTCTGAACTTTATGGCAAGGTTGAGGAAGTGCCACAGAATGAGACTACCCCGTTCCATCCTTACAGTCCTTATGCGGTTGCTAAACAGTATGGTTACTGGATTGTAAAGGAGTACCGTGAAGCCTACAATATGTTCTGCTGTTCAGGTATTCTTTTTAATCATGAGAGTGAAAGGCGTGGGGAAACTTTTGTTACTAGAAAGATTACCCTTGCTGCTGCAAGAATTGCACAAGGAAAACAGGACAAGCTCTATCTTGGCAATTTATCTTCTTTACGTGACTGGGGTTATGCCAAAGACTTTGTGGAGTGTATGTGGCTTATTTTACAAAATGATAAGCCAGAAGACTTTGTTATTGCAACAGGTGTACAACATTCTGTAAGAGAATTTGCTACACTTGCATTTCACTATGCTGGCATTGAAATTGAATGGCAGGGCAGTGGCATGGAGGAGAAGGGCATTAATAAGGAAAATGGAAAAGTAATTGTTGAAGTATCTCCTGATTTTTACCGTCCAACAGATGTTGTCAACCTTTGGGGAGACCCTTCTAAGGCGAAAGCAGAACTTGGCTGGAATCCTGCTAAGACCAGTTTTGAAGAACTTGTAAGTATTATGGTCAGGCATGATATGGAGAAAGTTGCGGTTGAGAGAGCTGGGGAACATATCAGGATGAACCTTGCTGAGTATCTGGAAAAAGGTGTAGTTAAGTAATAAGTAACAGAGGTAAAAAATAATGATGGAAAAAAATTCAAAAATATATGTTGCAGGGCATCGTGGAATGGCTGGCTCTGCGATTGTCAGGGAGTTAGAAAGACAGGGATATAGTAATATTATAACCCGCACACATAAAGAATTAGACTTGTGCAGACAGGATGATGTAGAAAAATTTTTTGCAGAGGAAAAGCCAGAATATGTATTTCTTGCTGCTGCTAAGGTTGGTGGCATTATTGCAAACCAGGAAGCACTTGCTGATTTTATGTGGGTGAATATGGTTCTAGAGATGAATGTTATACATAGTGCATGGCAAAATGGATGTAAAAAGCTTGAATTTTTAGGAAGCAGCTGCATATATCCACGTATGGCTCCACAGCCTATGACTGAGAGCTGTCTTTTAACTTCTGAATTGGAAAAGACTAATGAGGCATATGCCCTTGCTAAAATTTCTGGTTTAAAATACTGTGAATTTTTAAACTGCCAGTATGGAACAGACTATATTTCTGTGATGCCAGCTAATCTTTATGGACCTAATGACAATTACCATCCTACGCATAGCCATGTGCTGCCTGCATTGATACGCCGTTTCCATGAAGCAAAGGTGGAGGAAAGAGAAAGTGTAACCTGCTGGGGTGATGGCTCACCGCTCCGTGAGTTTTTATATGTTGATGACCTTGCAAATTTATGTGTATTTCTGATGAATAATTATAGTGGGAATGAAACTGTAAATGCTGGTACTGGCGAAGAACTGACAATCAGGGAACTGACAGAATTAGTTGCTAAGGTTGTAGGATATAAAGGCAGGATTGAATGGGATACTTCCAAGCCAAATGGCACGCCACGCAAACTTCTAGATACCAGCAAGGCAGCCAGTTTAGGATGGCATTATAAAACCAGGCTTGAAGAGGGTATACGCCTAAGTTATAAAGATTTCCTGGACAATCCAGTGAGAGCAGAGAGGTAATGAGCAAAAACAATGAATATAATATTATTATCTGGCGGGTCTGGCAAGCGTCTCTGGCCGCTGTCTAATGATATCCGTTCCAAACAGTTTATAAAGATTTTTAAGAAAGATGATGGTTCTTATGAGTCAATGGTGCAGAGGATGTACCGGCAGATTAAGGCAGTGGATGCCAGTGCATCTGTAACTATTGCTACAAGCAAGACACAGGTGTCTTCTATACATAACCAGCTTGGTGAACAAGTAGGAATTAGTGTTGAACCCTGCCGCAGGGATACATTTCCAGCTATTGCCCTGGCTTGTGCATATCTTGCAGATGTGATGAAAGCCAGTCTGGAAGAGTCTGTGGTAGTATGCCCGGTTGACCCTTATGTTGGTGAGGATTATTTTAAAGCGCTTAAGGAGTTATCTGTACAGGCGGATAAGGGTGAGGCCAATCTTGTGCTTATGGGTATTGAGCCAGTTTATCCAAGTGAAAAGTATGGATACATAATTCCAGCAGATAAAGCAGAAACCAGTGAGGTAAAAACTTTTAAAGAAAAGCCATCTGAAGCTGTGGCTAAAGAGTATATTTCACAGGGCGCTTTGTGGAATGGCGGGGTATTTGCTTATAAGCTTAAGTATATGCTTGATAAAGCACATGAATTAATCAGTTTTAAAGATTATGCTGATTTGTTTAATAAATATGATACCCTGGATAAGATTTCTTTTGACTATGCTGTTGCAGAAAAAGAAGATAAAATCCAGGTTATGCGTTTTGCAGGCCAGTGGAAAGACCTTGGCACATGGAATACACTGACTGAGGCAATGGAAGAATATATTATTGGTGATGCAATTCTTAATGAAAAATGCAGGAATGTGCATGTTATTAATGAGCTTTCTGTACCAGTTCTTGCTATGGGGCTTAATGATGTAGTAATTTCTGCTTCACCAGAGGGCATATTGGTTTCTGATAAAGAGCAGAGTTCTTATATAAAACCATTTGTAGATAAAATAAGCCAGCAGGTAATGTTTGCTGAAAAATCCTGGGGCAGTTTCCGTGTTCTGGATGTGGAAAATGGAAGCATGATTATTAAAGTTACATTAAATGCTGGGCACAGGATGAATTACCACAGCCACAAGGAACGTGATGAAGTATGGGTTGTTACCAGTGGCAGTGGCAAAACTGTTGTCGATGGCATGGAACAGGATGTCAGTACTGGTGATGTGGTTACTATGCAGGCAGGATGCCGCCATACAGTTATGGCCAGAACTGGTCTTAAGCTTGTTGAAGTCCAGCTAGGCAGGGAGATTAATGTCAATGACAAACAGAAGTTTCCATTTGAATAAGGATAGAACAAAGCAGAACAGGCCATTTCTTTTAAAACCCGCTGCAAAAGATTATATCTGGGGCGGCAGCCGGTTAAATGACGACTTTTCTAAAAATATAGATATTTTTCCTCTGGCTGAGACATGGGAGTGCAGTACACACCCAGATGGATTAAGTATAGTGGCAGATGGCATATATAAAGGGCAAAGTCTGGCAGACGTTTTAAAAAAACACCCAGAGTATCTTGGCACACATCCAGAAACATATGGAGAACTTCCAATTATTATTAAATTTATCGACGCTAAGAAGGATTTATCTGTACAGGTACATCCTACAGATGAGTATGCCGCAAAATACGAGAATGGACAGTCTGGCAAAACAGAGATGTGGTATGTGCTTGATGCGCTTAAAGATGCACAATTAGTTTATGGATTTAAGACCAATGTGAATAGGAATATTGTAAGAAAAGCTATTGAAGATGGCACAGTAGAGAAGTACTTACAAAAAGTTCCTGTAAAGAAGAATGATGTTTTTTATATAAGTGCAGGGACAGTACATGCTATCGGGGCAGGCATACTTGTCGCTGAAATCCAGGAAAACTCTAATTTAACATACCGGATGTATGATTATAACCGCATTGGAACTAATGGAACAAAGAGACCGCTCCATGTAGACAAGGCTCTGGAAGCTGCAGACTTTTCAGCTAGTACTGGACCAAGGCAGCCTCTAAGGGTTCTTAAATATAGAAAAGGCTGTGCATCTGAGCTGCTATGCCGGTGCAGGCATTTTGAGGTCTGTCGTATGATAATTAACACAGAAAACTGCAGGGAACTTGTCAGTTACCAGTCAGACAGTTCTTCTTTCAGGGTTTTATTATGCACAGATGGATGTGGCCTGGTAAAATTTGAAAATGAAATATTAGAATTCTTTAAAGGTGACTGTATTTTTGTTCCAGCCGGTTCTGTCAGGCTTAAGATTCATGGACAGGCACATTTTTTAGACGTAAGAGGATAGTACAACCTACCAAAAGTACAAATGATTTGTGGAGGTGAAAAAATGTATTTGCTAAACTTAATTATGCCATTTGTAATGATTTTAGTGGGATATATCTTTAAGAAGCATCCTGTGTCAGATATGAAGTCACAAAATGGATATAACACACCAATTTCACGAAAAACCAAGGAACATTGGGATTATGCACAAAGTATTGCACCTGGTATTTTTATATCCATTGGGAAAACTTTGGCAGTAATTGAGATTATATTAAGTGTGGTGATGTTTTTATTTCATGCCCCAATTCATATTGTTATAAATATTGGAAGCTTTGTAGGGTTTGGATTCCTATTTTTAGGGTTTTATAAAACTGATTCGGAAATAGAAAAGAAATTTAAAGAAAAATAAATCCAGTATTCAAAGTGTACAGGATACAATCGTTGTAAAACTTATATTTATGATTACCCAGATTACCCGTCCTTTACAGGAGGGAAAACTGAATTTTTTATATTTTGTCTCTTATAGTCTGGCTGGTGTATCGGCAGACTGTAAGGGACATTTTTTATTAATGTTACGGCATTTTTTATGGAAATAGCTTTTAGACAGCTTACAGGTCCACAATTCATGGTATAATGCCATTAATGAAAATGAAGAACATGGAGGTATTTTTTATGAAAAGGGATATAAGTGCATTAGTTAAAGAGATGACCTTGGAAGAAAAGGCTGGCATGTGTTCAGGACTTGATTTCTGGCATCTGAAGGGTGTGGAAAGGCTTGGGATTCCAAGTGTTATGGTCAGTGACGGACCACATGGGCTTAGAAAACAGGATGATAAGGGAGACCATCTTGGGATTAATGACAGCATAAAAGCGGTATGCTTTCCGCCAGCGTGTCTTAGTGCATGTTCATTTGACAGGGAACTTGTTAAGGAAATGGGGGTACGTATTGGAAAAGAAGCACAGGCAGAGGATTTATCAGTTGTGCTTGGACCTGCAGTAAATATTAAGCGCTCACCTCTCTGTGGAAGGAATTTTGAATATTATTCAGAAGACCCATATCTTTCGGGTGAAATGGCAGCTGCCTGTATACAGGGTATCCAGTCGCAGGGAGTAGGGACATCTGTTAAGCATTTTGCGGCAAATAACCAGGAGTATAACAGATTAAGCTGTTCGTCAGAAGTGGATGAGCGTACATTAAGGGAAATCTATTTTCCTGCGTTTGAAACTGCAGTAAAGAAAGCACAGCCAAAGACAGTTATGTGTTCTTACAATATGATTAATGGAGTTTACTCTTCAGAGAATTCATGGCTCTTAACGGATGTTTTGCGTAATGAGTGGGGCTTTGAAGGCTATGTTATGTCAGACTGGGGTGCAGTAAACGAACGTGTACCAGGATTAAAGGCAGGACTTGAACTTGAAATGCCATCATCTAATGGAACTGGTGATACAGAAATTATAAATGCTGTAAAAGATGGAACACTTGATGAAGCTGTACTTGACAGGGCAGTAGAAAGAATTTTAAGAGTAGTATTTGACTATATTGATAACAGGCATGAAGAGAAGCTGGAACTTGAAGCAGACCACGAAATTGCAAAGCATGTTGCCTGTGAGTCTATGGTGCTGCTTAAGAATGATGAAATGCTTCCACTTAAGAAAGATGAGAAAGTAGCATTTATCGGGGGATTTTTTAAAACGCCACGCTACCAGGGAGGCGGCAGTTCACATATTAACAGTTTTAGGGTTGACAGTGCATGGGACTGCCTGGATAAAGAAGAAAATATAGTCTATGCAGAGGGATTTTCTGCTGTGGATGATATATATGATGAAGAACTTGCAAAACAGGCTTGCGAAGCTGCCAAAAGTGCAGATAAAGCAGTTATCTTTGCTGGACTTCCTGATGTTTTTGAATCAGAAGGCTATGACAGAAAGCATATGCGCCTTCCTGGCTGCCAGAACAGGCTTATAAGTGAGACTGCAAAAGTACAGCCAAATCTTGTAGTTGTGCTGCACAATGGTTCACCTGTGGAAATGCCATGGCTTTCCTGTGCTAAAGCTGTTCTTGAGGCTTATCTTGGAGGGCAGGCAGCAGGCAGTGCTGTTGCTGCTATTTTATATGGAGAGGTTAATCCATCTGGAAAACTTGCTGAAACTTTTCCATATAAACTTTCAGATAATCCATCTTATCTTAACTTCGGCTGCCCGGATAAAGTAGAGTACCACGAAGGAATTTACGTAGGTTACAGGTATTACGACAAAAAAGAGATGGAAGTGGCATTTCCATTTGGACATGGACTGTCTTATACAACATTTGAATACAGCAATATAAAGCTTAGCGCAGATAAAATTACAGAAAAAGATACGGTTACTGTATCAGTTGATATTAAAAATACTGGTGATATAGCTGGTAAGGAAGTTGTACAGATATACATAAAAGATAATACTGGAATTTGCCCATGTCCTGTAAAAGAGCTTAAAGGGTTTGAAAAGATATATCTTGAACCAGGTGAAACAAAGACCGTTGAAATCTGCCTTGACAGCCGCAGTTTTGCACATTATAACGTGGATACCAGCGGATGGTTTACTGGAAGTGGGGACTATGACATTCTGGCAGGAGCTTCTTCAAGGGATATAAGACTTAGTGCAACATTAAATATTGAGAGTTCACAGCAGCTTCCTTTAAAAGTTCATATGAATACTACGCTTGGTGAGCTGCTTGCTGATAAGCGGACAAGAAAATATGGGCTTAAGTTTAAGCACCAGATGGATGTATTTTTTGGTGCACCTGGCAGTACTGATATAAAAGAAGACAGTATGCCAGAAGAAGACGGGGCAGCATTAGGGTATGCGATGGCAGAAGCGGTTGCTTCTTCAATGCCAGTACGCAACCTTGTAGGATTTGGGCTTTATAAAAAAGAAGAGATGCTTAAGTTACTTGAAGAAATGCAAAATGCCTGAAAATGCAGAAAGCTGGTTATTGGCAGCCAGTAGTTTCCGGTTTTGGTTAACTGCCAGGATATTATAGAAAGGAAGACAAATAATGAAGCAGACAAAATGGAATGATTCATGGAAGTTCTGGGCTGACAGGGACTCTTTTGCGCTGGTCTGGAATGTGCCGGAAGAGGCAGCAGATGTTATACTTCCGCATGATGCAATGATTATTGGACCGGCAAAGCCAGACAGTGTAAGCGGAGGCAATACTGGCTTTCGTGATGCAGAGGTGTATACCTATGTGAAGATGCTGTATGCACCAGAAGAGTACAGAGACCATACTGTTATGTTAAAGTTTGAAGGGGTTTACATGAATGCGTTCGTCTATGTAAACGGCGAACTTGCAGCTAAAAACCCGTTTGGATATTCTACATTTTTTGTAAATCTGGATGGTTTTCTTAAGTATGGTGAAGAAAATGAAATACGTGTACATGTACGTGCCGGCGCTATGCCAAACAGCCGCTGGTATTCAGGTGCAGGAATTTACAGGGATGTTTATCTGCTAGAGTCTGGACTTACATATTTAGTACCAGAGGGTGTACAGGTGGACACAGAAAATGCAGACAGTGAAATAGCGGTACTGGATATTAAAACAGAGATTAAAAACCGTAAAACATGCAATGAAAAGCTGGTACTTGAGACT
This sequence comes from Lachnoclostridium sp. UBA7122, assembly GCA_002493085.1. Lineage (GTDB taxonomy): Bacteria > Bacillota > Clostridia > Lachnospirales > Lachnospiraceae > Butyribacter. The sequence goes on along the minus strand of DKXQ01000146.1, from coordinate 8,473 downwards.
AGTATTGAAGATGCAGATGGCAACGTGGCAGCTAAATGCAATAGTACATTTGTGCTTATGGAAGCAGAAGAGCGCAGGGTATCACAACGCATAACTGTACCAGAGCCAAAGCTTTGGAGTGCAGAAACACCAGACCTTTATACAGTGGTTAGCAGGATTTACAATGGAAGCGGCATGCTTCTGGATGAAAACAGGGACACATTTGGAATACGCAGCCTGGAACTGGATGCAAAAAGAGGTTTAAGGGTTAATGGAAAGACAGTAAAGCTGCGGGGGGCATGTGTGCATAATGACAGCGGTATGCTTGGAAGTGCAACATATGATGATGCACATTTGCGCCAGGTCAAAATTCTTAAAGAGGCTGGCTTTAATGCAATCCGTATGTCACACAACCCTGCTGCCCCTGCATTTTTACGTGCCTGTGATAAACTTGGCATGTATGTTATGGATGAAACTTTTGATATGTGGAACCGGCTTAAGTCCGATTATGATTATGGGCTTTATTTCCAGGAGTGGTGGGAGTCAGATGTAACCGCTATGGTGCGCAAGGACTATAACTGCCCGTCAGTTGTGCTTTATTCTATTGGTAATGAAATTCCTGAAATTGGAATGGAGCATGGCGCAAAACTCTGCCATGAGATTGCAGAAAAAGTAAAGTCACTTGACAGTACACGTTTTACACTTGCATCTATTAATGGTGTATTTGCGTGTGGCGACCAGGTTGGAAGAATTATGCAAGATGTGCTTTCTGGCCTTAGCAAAGCTGGAAATGCAGAAGGAAATGTCAATGACTTTATGACACTTATGGATGGCCATCTGGATGAGATAGTTGTCCATGATGCAGTAACAGAGCGTCTTGAGATGGCATGTGCTGCTACAGATGTGGCTGGATATAACTATATGACAGCCAGATATGAGCCTGACGGGAAGAAGTATCCTGACAGGGTAATTGTTGGCAGCGAGACTTATCCACCGCAAATTGCAAGAAACTGGGATTTAGTTGAAAGGCTTTCTTATGTAATTGGTGATTTTACATGGACTGGATGGGACTATATTGGCGAAGCTGGCGTAGGCATACCAGCTTATAACTGGGGCGAAGGCGGATTTGGCGCATCATTCCCTGCACAGATAGCTTACTCAGGTGATATAGATATTACAGGTTTTAGAAGGCCTGCATCGTATTTCAGGCAGATAGTATTCGGACTTAGGAAAGAACCTTATATTGCAGTACAGAATCCTTATAAATATGGACAAAAACTTATAAAAACACCATGGGTTATAAGTGATGCCGTGTCAAGCTGGACATTTGGCGGATGTGCTGGCAAGCCGGTAATTGTAGAGGTGTATGCTGCTGGCACAGAAACAGAGCTCTTTAAAAATGGTGTTTCTGCCGGAAAGAAACCATCTGGAAAAGAGGCAGGATTCAGGACGCTTTTTGAAACTACTTATGAAGAGGGCAGGCTTGAAGCTGTCACTTATGAAAATGGCATAGAAATTGGAAGGACAGAACTTGTATCTGCCAAAGGTGGAAAAAGGCTTGTATTAACTCCTGAAAATATGCCAGAAACTGCTGGTGAAAGACAGCTTTATTATGTACAAGTGGCTATCTGTGATGAAGATGGTACAGTTGCAACAGACTGTGACCAGAAGATTACAGTTTCTGCAGAAGGCGGCGCTGCCGTTGTGGGATTTGGCAGTGGAAATCCTAAACCAGCTTATAATTATAATGAAGAAGTTACTGAAACATTTGGCGGCAGGGCAATGATTATTCTTAAGAAAAATGGAAGTGGCAGCAGTGTAAAAGCAGTAGTTAAGACAGAGAGTGGCATGGCCGCGGAAATAGAAATAAATTTGTAATCTGTTAAATATAAGGATTTTCTGGGAGGTGGTATATATGGAAAAGGAAATATTAAGTGTAGAACAATGGCGTACAATAGACATACAGATTAGTACAGATAAAACTTATAATTCACCATTTGAAGATGTGGATGTATTTGGCATATTTAAAGGACCAGCAGGGGAAGAAATCCGCCTGCTGGCATACTGGGATGGCGGCAATGTCTGGAAGCTGCGCTTTGCACCAGTTTCCGTGGGTATGTGGTCTTATAAGATTGAGAGTACAGATGCAGATAATACTGGTTTTTCGGGAGAGGGAAGTATAGAGTGTATACCATACAGCGGAGAGCTTGCAATGTACAAACATGGTTTTTTAAAGGTTTCAGATGACCATGACTATCTTGAACATGCAGACGGCACACCATTTTTCTGGCTTGGTGATACACACTGGACATTTGTGACCGAGGAGCGTTTTGATGAGTCTAACTGTCCAAAGTATGAAAGCCAGTTTAAAGCATGTGTAGATAAACGTGTTGTGCAGAAGTTTACTGTGTACCAGTGCAATTTCCGCGATGGAAAGGTTAACGGCTTTTTTGGAAAAAATATAGACCTTATGCAGGAAACAGAAAATGGCTATGTGCCAAATATAGAAGAATTCCAGAATAATGTTGACAAAAAGATGAAGTACCTTGCAGACTGCGGGCTGCTTATTGCTGTGGGATATGCATGGGGATTTGATATGGAACCAAATGGGCTTGAACGCTATAAGAAATTTGCTAAATATGTGGCAGCACGTTATGGTGCTTATCCTGTGGCATGGACACTTGCGGGTGAACTCCCTGGTTATATGGGAGACCTTGAGATGAATACACGCAAGTGGAATGAAGTAGCAAAAGAGGGTGCAAGGTGGAGTGCATACCACAACCTGATGTCTGCACACCTGGCATGTGACCGCCCATTTCCAAAGATTTATGAGGATGAGCCATGGTTTGACTTTGCAATGAGCCAGGCCGGGCATGGTGACTTTGACATGGGGCAGTCCATGTATGCAGAATTTAAGGAAATGTATAAAGGCCATCCGGTGCTTGAAAGCGAAGCAACTTATGAAGGGGCAGACTCTAATGAATACACTTCCCGGGTTATTACAGCTGCAATGATGAGAAGGCTTGCATATCTGGTTATGCAAAGTGGTGGCTGTGGCTATTCCTATGGCTGCAATGGCATATGGGAACTTCAGTGGGAAGCAGGCGTTGGCGGCATTGGCTGGGGCGATATGGCATGGTGGGATGGTCTTGAATTGCCAGGAGCTTCACAGCTTACAATATTCCGTGACTTTTATGAATCTGTAGGATGGCACAGGTTAAAGCCTCTATCAGAAGAAGTAGCACAGACAAAGTCGTTTTTTATGGAAGCATCTAACCGCACGCAGATATTTTTTACAGGTGATGAAAAGCTTAATACTATTGTGGGATATATGTCTGAAACTGCAATGCGCAGCTTTGTGATAAAAGGCGTAACTGCTAAAGCATATAAGTGCTGGTTTATGAATCCAGAAGATGGCACAAGGACAGATGAAGAAAAACTTCTTTATCCATCTGGCGGAGTAATTGAATATGATTCTAATGACCAGTTTGCCAATAAGAAAGACAGGCTTGTAGTTCTACAGGCAGTGGAAGATTAGATTTATGTTAAAAATAAAGGAGAATGGATGAAAAATGCAAAAGACATCAACAAAAATATTAAATACACTTTTTCTTAATGTACCAATTACATTAGTGCTGTGTGTATTTGCACAGATGCTGTCAATCTGGAAAGGACAGGCAGAAAGTTTTAGTATGCAGATGTTTGGCATTAACTGTATTGTTGCATATATTTCGGCTACTATTGTAGGGCTTGTGTTTCCAAGCGTGCCTTTGGGAATGGCATTTGCAAGAAAATGTGGTGCAAAGGATGGTTCACTTGTATTTGCGCTGCTGATGAATGTCGTTGTAAATACTATATTTACTTTTTTTCTGAGCATTGTAATGACATTTGTAAATGTATATATTGTAGCAGGAGCGCCAATTATAGCGGTTGTATTTGGGGTAATTGAAAACTTTCTGCCAATATGGGCAGTCTGCTATATTGTAAGCTTTGTTTTTTCACCATTATGCCAGAAACTTGCTATAAGACTGACAGAGTAACTATATATTGATATTGTAAAAAGGGATGTAAATATATGGAAATTGTATTGCTTCTATTAAAACAGAATTTAATAATGGCTGTATATCTGCTTATTGGCTATTTCCTGTTCAAAAAAAAGCTTGTAGGGCGTGAGGGAAGTGCAGATATAGGAAGAATGTTGCTTTACATAGTTATGCCTGTTGCAGTGCTTAAATCATATATTACAGATTTTTCTGTGGAAAAGCTGGAGGGGCTGGCTATTTCATTTGTTATCGCCGCCCTGGCCCTGCTGCTTTCAATTATATTAAGCCGCATTGCATTTAACAAAGAGCAGGGGGTAGAGAGATTTGGGACTGCATTTTCTAACGCAGGATTTATAGGGATACCACTTGTACAGATGACTCTTGGTGCAGAAGCTGTGTTTTATGTATCTTCCTTTGTAGCACTTTTGAATATATTGCAGTGGACTTATGGAATATTGGCAATGGCGGGCGACCGGAGTGCAATAAGTTTTAAAAAGATACGCACAAATCCGATTGTGCTTAGCTTTCTGGCTGGACTTTTACTGTTCTTTCTGCCCACCGGGCTGCCAGAAGCTGTAAATAGTATTGTAGTAACTATAGCTTCTATGAACGGACCACTTGCAATGATTGTGCTTGGTGTATATCTGGCACAGATTCCGCTGCAAAGTATATTTACAGACAAAATAGCATATAAATGCAGCCTGTTCCGTCTGATAATAATACCTTTGCTTACTATTGTGCTTATGATGGCATTCCCGGCAAAATACCTGACCATAAAACTTACAGTACTAATTGCAGCTGCTGCACCAGCCGGGTCCAATGTAGCAGTCTTTGCACAACTGTATGGCAAAGACTATACGGCAGCAGTTAAAGAAGTATGCCTTAGCACAGTTTTATGCATACTGACAATGCCATTAATAATTGGAATAGCAAATGCTGTCTTGTAAGATAAAAATAATAATACTGCTTTTATAGCAGTGGAAAGGATAATTATGGACAATTTTGAAGAATTTATAAAAAATGAGCAAATGGGGAAAATTGAGAAATTCCGCTATCTGAATGAAAGTGCGAAGAAAGGAGAAACTCTTTTTACAGGTTCTTCCCTGATGGAGCATTTTCCAATTAATGAACTGCTTATGGATTACGGTATGGACAATGTTATTTATAACCGTGGCGTTGGCGGTTTTAAAACCGATGATATGTTAGAACATATGGAAGAACAGGTTTTTGGTACAGAGCCATCTAAAATTTTTATTAATATTGGCACTAATGATATTGGCGCACCAGGCTATAAACTGGAAACACTTATGGAAAAATATGAAAAGATTTTAACACAGATAAAAGAGCATCTGCCTGAAACAGAAGTGTATATGATGGCATATTATCCTGTTAATGAGGTTGATAAAGTACCAGAAGGCGAATGGGGCAAGACTTTATTTATCACCAGAACCAATGAAAATATTGCACTGGCAAACAAGGAAGTAGAAAAACTGGCAGAAAAAATGGGCTATCATTATATCGATGTAAGCGAGGGGCTAAGGGATGAAAACGGACGTTTGAAAAAAGAATTTACTATTGAAGGAATCCATATGTATGCCAATGGATACAGGGTTATTCTTGAAAACATGAAACCTTATTTATAATAAGAGTAAAGTTGTAAAATGGTGTACAAATAAGAAAAAAGCTTTAACTTGCTATGTATTTTGCTTTGTGGTAGAATGAGGAAAAATATATAGAGGTGGTTGTAATGCCAGAGGTTGTGGGTATTGGAATACAGGATTTTGAAGAAATCCGGGTAATGAAAAATTTTTATGTAGATAAAACAGCATTTATAGAAGAATGGTGGGAAACGAACAATAAAGTTACACTGGTTACAAGACCACGCCGTTTTGGCAAAACTTTAAATATGAGTATGCTAAACTGTTTTTTCTCTAATAAATACAGTGACAGGGGTGATTTATTTGAAAAGCTTTATATCTGGAAAAATGAGAAGTACCAGAAGCTTCAGGGGATTTATCCTGTTATTTCCTTGACTTTTGCTGGCATTAAGCCTAATAGTTATGCTAAATTTTTAGAAAACATGAAAATACTTATAAATAATTTGTATTTACAGTTTCAGTTTTTACAACAAAGCCAGAATTTAAGCCCTATAGAGAAAAAACAGCTAAGTTATTTCAGCGATTTTGAAAATAATCTGTCAGAAGTAGAAATAGAGTATGCTATTTACCAGTTATGTATTTGTTTACAGAAACATTTTGAGAAAAAAGTAATTATTCTTTTAGATGAATATGATACACCCATGCAGGAAGCATATACTTATGGCTATTGGGAAGATGCGATACAATTTATGAGAGGTTTTTTTAATACTTCTTTTAAGACGAATTCCTGTATAGAGCGCGTAATTATGACAGGGATTACCAGAGTAAGCAAAGAATCAATTTTTTCAGATTTTAATCATCTTAAAGTGGTTACAACTACCTCTGACCAATTTGAAACAGCCTTTGGGTTTACAGAGGAAGAAGTGTTTTCAGCTTTAGACAGGTATGGGCTGGGAGATAAGAAATCTGATGTAAAAGAGTGGTATGATGGATTTACATTTGGCAAAATAAAGGATATTTACAATCCCTGGTCAATTATTAACTACTTACAAGAAAAAAAACTAGCTGCTTATTGGGCAAACACCAGTTCCAACAGTTTAGCCAGTACATTAATCCAGAAAGGCAGTCCAGATTTAAAGCAACAGATGGAACAGCTTTTAAATGGGGAAGAACTAGAAACAGGTCTGGATGAACAGATTGTTTTTAACCAGTTAGATAATAGTGAAGAAGCTGTCTGGGGTCTTTTAGTAGCATCAGGATATTTAAAGATTGTAAGTACCTGGCAGGAAAAGGAAGGTGGTACAACATATCTTCTGCGTCTTACGAACCATGAAGTATATTTAATGTTTAAACATATGATTAAAGGGTGGTTTCAATCCAATAGATTCAATAATACTTTTATAAAGGCTTTATTGCAGGGTGATATAAAAGCAATGAATGTGTATATAAACCAGATTGCAAAGGAAACTTTTAGTTCTTTTGATACTGGAAAGAAAGCTTCAGAATTTGTACAGCCAGAACGGTTTTATCATGGTTTTGTGCTTGGATTACTTGTAGAATTGCGTGGCAGATATGAAATAAAGTCAAATAGGGAAAGCGGATTTGGCAGATATGATGTTGCTTTAATTCCTATTGATACTAAAGGACCTGCTATTGTGATTGAGTTTAAAGTAATTGATGCAGATGAAGAAAAATCTTTGGAAGAAACTGTACAAAATGCTTTAAAACAGATAGTACAGAGGGATTATGATGCAGAACTTATAGCAAGAGGTATTGCTGGGGATAAAATCCGTCACTATGGATTTGCTTTTAGAGGAAAGGAAGTTTTGATTGGGTAACTGATGTCAATATCGGCTTAAATCTGGTCAAAAAAATACCTTTTTGAAAAAAACAAAAAAGTGTATTATTGTACTCGTAACAAAGATATATAATAAAATCTGGAGGTAAATTATGAGTACAATAACATTAAAAAACAACGTTGTAGCTAACAATGAAAAGAAGCTTACATTGAAAGAAAGGTTTATGAATTATTTAATTGAAAACCAGGCTATGATAATATTAGGAATGTATACAGCTTCTGGCAGGGTACCTGATAAGACAATGTTAAGTATATTGAATATGCGCTAGAAAGCGGGTACCGCAGACAATGGAAGAAAACAGATTTGTTAAACTAATAACTGGATTAAAGAAAAAATGGATTATTCAGATAAAATGCTTGAATAATCCATTTTTTTAGTATATGATTTTTACTGTTACCAATGTTTGGAAATTTAACAAACTATAATTATGGGGAAGGTTATGGATGGATATTCAGCAAGATTTAATAACCGCAAAAAAGAAGATGGCTGGCTTGCACCAAGTATCAAACAAAAAATACAATGTCATTTACAAGTAGCAGAGAATGTCCATAAAATTTTGCCTATAACAAAAATTATTGTAGAAACAGCAAGTTTTGATATTCAAAAAATTAAAAATTTCCAGATAGAAGGAGAAGAATACCAACAAGGGGAACAACTTAATTTTTAGAATGTAAGAGAATATGTCTTATTCCGTGATAATCATACTTGTAAATGTTGTAAAGGAAAATCAAAAGATAAGATTTTAAATGTCCATCATATAGAAAGCCGCAAAACAGGAGGAGATGCACCAAATAATCTGATTACTTTATGTGAAACCTGTCATAGTGGCTATCACAAAGGAACAGTAACACTACCAAAGACTATAAATAGAGGAATGTCATTTAAAGATGCAGCTTTTATAGGAATTATGCTATGGGAGTTTTATAATGAGTTAAAAAGGAAGTATTCTGATGTATCTATGACTTATGGATATATTACAAAAAATATAAGAATT
>DKXQ01000229.1 GCA_002493085.1 Lachnoclostridium sp. UBA7122 | reverse complement strand
AACCGCACAGGTGGAAAATTTTCCCTGCTGTTTTCTGCATAAGTTGACCCATAAAATGTATTGGCAAACTGAATAATATCATGAATACGAACCCACTTATTTCTGGCATCTTTCCATAATGTATCCTGCTTTATCCCTGCCATTGCCAACAATACATAACAGCAAATATCTGACTGTTGTGCTTTAGGCATTCCAAGCATTTTCAGAAGTTCTCTTGCTTCATCAATTTTATCCACAATATTCCTCCAATATCATATTACAATTATTTTCTGACATGTCATTGCTTTTCATTAGCTTTTTGCCCATTTCCTGTATACTTTCTAAATCAGGCACAGGCATTGCATTAATTTCTGTAGAATTTACCTGTGTTGAACCATTCAGAATCCTATAATATTCATCATAAAGAGTAGAATTAAAAATTACATATAATTCCGTACACAAGGCACTCTGACATTTCCGTTATTAATCCATCTACAAAATTTATCTTATTCTGTGTACTGATTTTCGTATACTGTGGATATTTCTTTGATAAATATACCCCACACTGCAGTCTGCGTCTTTCTTCTTTTGCAGTAAAACGCTTGACAAACAAATAATTTCGATTATCCTGCATCAACCCCTTTTGATCTGTTACTACATACTCATGTTCTTTCTGAATAGGGAACTGCACTTCTCCCTGCTTAATATGCTGTGAATAAAAGAGTGGAATTGCACCTTCCTCCGCATCATCACGAAGTATATCACGATTACGAAAATCAACTGTCAATCCTGTTTTCATTTTTAGTCCAATATCTGGCAATGTTTTATCAAATCTACGTAGCCGTTCTAACACAGAAACTTCTTTTTCATCTGTTACTAAATAAACGTAATAATCATCCCCCGAAACCACAAGGCTATACGGCACAGTCAATGAAGTCAGATTATCAAAATCATTATTTGACTGCGAAGAAGTAATTGTAACCTTTTCTGGTGTTTCATTTGTCTTTTTTACTTTTATTATAATTGTTTCCTGCAAGACATCTTCTTTATCAAACACCTTATTCCTGCTTACGAATAAATGAATATGTTCTAACTTCCCTTCTGTCAAGAAATACTGTCTAAACCGTTTAAAATATGCTCCAGAAGTCCATGAGCGGGGAATAATATATACCATTTCGCCATCAGTATCAAGATTGAATAATCCCATTGCTGCAAAAATAAAGTATAAATTAGGTGCGCCATAACAGACTTCCGGCATAGCTATTGCTTCTGGTGCATCTTTAGGTATCTTCATATACGGTGGATTACCAATTACAAAATCATATTTTTTAGGTTGAAAATTTTCTCCTAACATATGATTAAAGTCCAAATACTGATTTGTAATATAATTATCTGTGATAATATTAATTTGAATGTCTTTTTTTAAATTTACTTGATAAGTATGCAGATTTTCTCTTAATAATTCCAAAATATTGTAATCACTTTCATAACAAGTCAATTCTATCTTCTGAACAAAAGAAAACTGCTCTAAACGTTCTATAAACGCACACGATAATATCCCTGATCCCGCCCCTGCATCTAAAATACTGACTTTAAACTTGTTATGAGGAATATTATATAATTCAGCTCGTAAAGGGTCTTGTCTCCAAAGGGTGACAACGCTCTGTCTGTTTTTGGGACGGTGATGTCAATACCGTTAATGACGGCTCATCTAAACTCATTCTCCGTAATATCCCGGTACGCCCGCCTTCCATTTCCCAACAACTTTTCATATACTCTTTTGCTACATTGGGGTCAATGTCACGCCAGTACCCTCCTGCAGGAACCAGCTCAAATATCTTTTTCTTTTTTTCTCCATATGGAATATACGGACTATCGGGACAATCCAACAAAACATCTTTCAACACAGGTTTATAATCATGCGGTTTCGGAAAAGTATATTCCACTTTGTCTATTAAATCGTTTCTAATTCCAACCGTAATTAAACGTTCCCTTTTTTGAGGAACTCCATAATCCCATGCGTTCAATACCTTTTTATCAATGGTATATCCTGCTTTTGCGAATATATTTAGCATCGTTTTATATGTATTTCCACAATTATGAGTAAGAAGTCCTCTGACATTTTCAAACAGAAACATTTTCATTCTTTCCCATTTCACAAGAATATCCACATCTTCAATTTTCCGCAACAAATTGATCTAGCTCTTTCCTAAAGAAAGTAATAACACATTTTTCCGGAAGACTTTTAGACAAAAAATTCGTCGGCAGTAAACAAAATACGTGAAACGTTTATTAAAGCTGTTATCTATCCTTCTATTTTTTTATTAGTGAAATTAGCCTATTCTTTCCACCACTATCTCATTAACCAGTCAAATATTAATTTTATGGCACCGTTTTGGTACCACCTGCAATGTTTCACTTTCATAATTTTTCAAAAAGGGCTTCCCGATTTCTCGGAAAGCCCCATAAAATCCAGCTTTTTACTGATTACTCAATAATTTTAGCAACCTTACCTGAACCTACAGTACGACCACCCTCACGTTGCTACGGTGTGTTTGTCTATATCGCAAACCATGATAAAATGGGGACTTTTTTATCTATATTATCCCAAATATCATCTAATTTTTCTGGTTATTGAAAATTTTAGAAGCATTTTAGAAGCACAGGCTTGGATAACCTTGGGTAAATCTTGAGTAAACCTTGGATATTGCTTGGGTAAATTTGTACCAATCTATTTCGCCAGCCATCGGCTGGCGAATTGCTATAAGTAAGCTTTCAGCATTCACATTTAAATCATTAGTAAATGGCTAGAAATTTACATAAAGACATCAAATCCCATAAAATTAATACATATTTTCAATATGTTTTCTAATAACACATCTCTTTCATTCATTTTTCTAAAATGAAATATGAATCCAACTGTTTCATTAAAATAACTTAGTCCAAAAATCTAGCTCAACTTAGTTCAAAACAAACACAATTTAGTCCAAGATTTGTAAGTCAGTCCAAAAATGAGCTAATTTCCCTTATTCATTCTTAAATACGTCTTGAATAAACTTTGAATAGCACCCTAATATATTTGAAATAAATTCATGTTTTCTGCATATCTTAAGATTTATTCGGTTCAATAGGAATTATCTGCTTAAAATTAATATCTATATTCTCAACTTCAAACACACGTGACTCTACAATTTTATATGCCCTATCAGCACTATCAGTATCGAAAATAATCAAATTTGTTCCTTCCGGCGATACTGCACTTTTATATCTAATTCCGTCAAATCCCTTTTGTCTTAAATATTCACAAAGATACTGAGTTGGAATATAGTCCTGTGGATTACCATAGTTCGGATATGAAAATTCCTTTGATATCGCATACAAATCACCTGATTTTGTATATTCATCTTCTTTCAGTTCATTCGTTGTATATGTAAAATCAAAAAGCAAAATACTCCTACAAATTTCAATCTTGCATACATTGAAATACTGTCCTATCTGCGGGCGCATCTCCATAATTGCTGTCTTTTCATCAGATGCCGCATATAAAAAACTGATTCCTGCTGAATTAGCACGTCCAGCTACTGCGTATTCTTTAGGTGGTGCATCACAGTTTTTCTCATCGAATCCCCAAAACGGCTTTTCTTTTATTTCTGTTTCCATAATATTCTGACGCAGTTTTTCCATTTTGCTCACAGCTCCGCCCAAGGCAAGAGAAATTATATTCATTGCTGAATCACTTTTAATATCTTCTAATTGTAATTTCATATTAGGAAAAAGTTCATTCAGTTTTCCGTAAATCGCAACCACTTCTTTATTTTTCAAATAATCATTATTCTTATATTCTCTTGCCCTATATAAAACTGTACCCGTACATAATTCAACAGTTGCATACTCAGAAACATTGTCTACTTTTTCCAACAATTCACTTTTAGGGAAAAAACGGCTATTATGCTTAATATCTTCCCGAAAATTTTTCCAAAGATTCTCGTTCTCATGTTCTTGCATCAAAATTAACCAAAAAAGCATCAATGTCCAATAATCATTTTTATCTTCTAAATTATCAGACGATCCTCCACATTCAGAAATATTTTTTTCGTTATTTTCTGTTGAACCATTTATTTCTTCTTTATTGTTTCCAGTTTCTCTTAACTCTTTCAGTGTTATCATTTTAAAATTCCACCCATAGAAAATTACTAATCATTTTCGTTATTAAATTCCATCTTAGTCTAAGATTTAGCTCAACTTAGCCCAAGTTTAGTCCAAGACAAGTCCAACTTAGTCCAAGATTAACTTGAATATACCCAATATAAGTGCAAAAAACAAGTGTAACTTAGTCTAAGATTAGCTCAAATACTGCTATACTTATTGAAACTACAACAATTTTATTGATATTTAGAAATTTTAAACCATTTTACATGAACCAATAACCATGTTTAATTGTCACTTATTAACCAACATCCATCTTGCTTTGTGCCCAGTGCCTTCAACATTTACTATTCCTTCTCTTTTCATTGCCTGAAGAATATTAGAAACCTTTTTTGTTTGCTGCTTTTCATCCATAATAGCAGGTAATGCTCCTTCTAACACAGCTTTTATATCAGAAACTTTGGCGTTAGTCATTGTCTTTAAAGCATTAATTACCAATTGTTCATACACATCTTTGTCCAGTCCCTTATTTTTCACATATTCAACTGGTTTACCTACCATATTTGCGACTTTATATGAAACAAAAATGTGAGGATATCTACCTTCTACCAGTCCTGCTTTTCTCAACAAACTATACTCCTCTTTGGAGATAACTTTTTTCTTTTGTACTTTATCCAACAAAAATACTGTATGCAAATCCAAATCTCCATTACTATGAAGCAATTGTGTATAATTTCTGTCAAGAATTTTTCCGTACAACGTTACCTTTACACGATTAATATCCTCTAAATCATACGTCGGCAATGGAAAACACTTATCTCTTTGAATCTGATACATCATGGGGATACCCATCGCATTCGTATCTATCATATAAAGATTAACCATTGCATGACATAAAAATCCGTTCCTGTAATAAGGCGGCTTATATCCTTCTTCAAGTGCCCGCTCTACTGTTTCTGGAATAAAGTTACCTTCATTGATAAATACCAGTCTATCTTCAAATTCTTCCACATTGATTTTCCCCCGTAGTTGATAATTAGAATGAGCAATGCAATTGTTCAAAATTTCTTTCACTACATCGGGATCATACTGATCAACCTCATCCGGAAATAATGTTTGCTGCCCTGCAATATAACGATATTTTTCGTTCCTAATCTTTGCATAGGTTTTATCAACAGCCAAAAGAAGCGGCATATCAAAATGCTCATATGCTTTAGCTGAACCATCCCCATTATATAAAGTCCACGTTATTCTTGGAATAAATCCATCAAACAAATATAACGATTCTTCTTTCCCTAAAAGAATAAGCGCTGTATTTGTCACTTTTCCCTTTATTAATAATCCAGCCTTATTCAATATCTCAATGTCAGACATTTTCTCCAGCATTTCTGTAGACTTCTTTGAAGCTTTTTGCTTTTTAATAAATAAGGTACGTGCATAATTCACTGCTTCTGGATCTAAATCATCCATATCTGCATTTTCTACAATTTCCTTCGACCAATCAACTCCAACCTGACTACGAATTAAATCCACTTTATCCATCGGCAGCGGACAAGTACTTTCATCCTCTCTTGCATAAGCAGCACCATTCCATGTGGTAGGGATACCGCGAAGCGCGGGCGGAATCTGAAAAGCAACTATTCGCTTTCCATCTAACTCCAACTCGTATATTTCCATAAATGTTAATCGTTCATTTGTTCCAATCACAATTTCTTTTTTCAATCTTTGCAGACTCCCATCTTTTCTGTACTCTGTTCCAATAATTTCTTTTTTATTGGTAACACCAAATATAAGCCATGCTTCTTTTCTATCTCTGATATTCGCTTCATTACCCAGCGCAGAAAAATACTTTCCGATGTCTTTAAAAGAATAATTGGTTTTTGCCTCTTTGAACTCCACAACTTCATCTTCGAAGTTTTCTATCATCTGCATAACCTTTTCCATAAGATGATTTTCTGTATATATCATTATTTTCCCTTTCCCAAAATATTCATTATTTTAGCTTTTACAACTTAAAAACTTTCTATCTTAAATATACCTATATATTCTTTTCTGTAGCCAATTTGTCCACTTCTTCCTTGTATTTAGTTAACAAATTGGCTTCCTCTTTTAGTAGAAAGTATAGTTGCACATAGGGTGCCATAATATTTGCATTCTTTGAATGAGAAATAATTTCTATCCAATCACAGGTAGTATCTTTTATACTCTTACTTATAACATCTGTTATTTTCTCCTTGCCCGACATTATGGAAATGTTTCCAAGAATGTTTCCTCTTGTATCCAGCGAAAACGATTTCTCAACAAATTCTTCTAAAATATTTTCAATTTCAATATAATACTCAAATGAAATATTATTTAGCATTGACATCATATACTCTCTAATCTTATCTTCAAACCTATAAAATACCGAAATAGCTGGTTCAAGTAATCCTTCTGCCATATATCTATTTTGTTCATACATATCACCCATATCTTTAAAAGCAAAATCTGAATTAAGTTTGTAGTCTGTCCTCATATCTTCTGAATACGGAGTTGTTATGCATCTATAATATAATGTATATTGTTCAATAAATATAGAAAGAACCCTATCATACCTTAAAATCTCTTCTAGCTCGTTCTGCCTATCAACATTTTGATTTTGTTTATCAATAAAAAACTGTACAAATGATACTGTAACTATTATTCCAAGTAAATTTGTTGCCATTCCGAACAAAAAATTATTAATATTATTGGCTGTCCTATCCGTAAAATTCCCCCACGATGAAAATGCAATAATCAAAAAAATTATACTTACAATCAACAAAATCATAGAAATTTTACCAGCAGCACTTTTTAACCACTTTCTAACTCTATCCATCATATTAAATCCTTTCATCCACTCATATAATGCTTTCACTTTGGCAAATATTTCACATCCCCTACCTCATATTAACAAGCTCCACATACTTCTCATAATAAGCCATCAGCCTGTCAATAACCCTTTTCTTCTTCTCTGCCCTGTTTCCTCCGCCAAAACGAGATACCGCAGGCATAATAACATCAATATCCGTTCCTGTTGTTTTCAGCACACCATCCCGAAATGAATTATCTATAAATTTATGTGTTTCTTCCATCTTTAATTTTTCTTCCTCAATAATCACAACAAGGTCATTTTCTCTCTGCTCATCCACGAACTTCTTCCAATCCCCATCCACTTCGGTCTGCGCATTGATTCTTGACAGGAAATTCCTGATTAACTCCATTTTACTGCGCAGATTCATACTGGAATTAACCGCTTTTTCAATCGTTACCACAATCTCTTTATTTTGGTTGCCTTCCTGCTGATATTTCTTTACCAGCATAAGAATATAATCAATATTGATTTCCACCTGCTTTACAAGCTCAATTTCAAACACCACATCATCATTAATATTTTCTTTCTTTTCATTTCCCTTTGATTTATATTTCTGATAAAGGTCAATATACTCACTCTGGTAGTCCTGAAAAACCCGATCAGACAGAATTTCCTTTCCTTCAAAATTATCAAAGGTAGAAAGAATATTTTTCATTCTGAGAATTGCTCCGTAAAGCATAATAAACGCTTTCTCCGCCTTTTCCCCTTCAAACGATGCAGGCAGCGGAAAAAGAGTTTTCAGCTTGTCTATTAATTCCACATAACCCTCAAAATGCTTTCCATTTTCATCATATCCATTATAGTAGCTCTCAAAATTCTTTAAAAGGACAACGCTCCCTGCCTCTTTGTCCCCAAAAAGTGCTATCGCATTATTTGTTTCTTCCTCCAAATTACGAAAACATACAATATTTCCAAAAGTCTTTACAGAATTGAGAATACGGTTTGTCCTCGAAAATGCCTGTAATAATCCATGGTATTTCAAGTTCTTGTCCACCCATAAGGTATTCAAAGTGGTTGCATCAAAACCTGTAAGAAACATATTGACCACAATCAAAATATCAATTTCTCTGTTTTTCATCCTAAGAGAAACATCTTTATAGTAATTTTGAAACTTATCGCTTGATGTATCATAATTTGTCCTGAAAATCTTGTTATAATCATCAATCGCCATTTCAAGAAAATCTCTGGAACTTTTATCAAGTCCGTCTGTATTTTCTGAGTTTTCGTCCTCTACAAAATCATCGTTTTCTGCTTCATTTACCCCATAGCTATATATCGTCGCCACTCTCAGTTTATGCGGTTGTCCTGCAGGTGCTGCTTGTGGCAGCTTGTCCATCTGCCTCTTAAATTCTGAATAATATAATTTTGCCGCATCTATGGAACTAACCGCAAAGATAGAATTGAACCCCTTCATACGAACAGATTCTTTGATTTCTTCTATCTTTCCCTTATTCTTTGCCTGACTGCTTGCTACCTCCTGTACATTCATCAATTTAGAAAAGCCGAAGCTTTCCTTATTTCTCTTTGTCTTTTGGTCAAAATGTTCCAAAATATACTTTACTATCTCAGTAATTCGCTTTGGTTCTAAAAGCGCCTTCTCGGTGTCAATAGCTGATACCTGCTTGTCCTGTCCGCTCTCCTTATCTTTAATCGTCTTAATATAATCAATACGAAATGGCAATACATTTTCATCATTGATTGCATCGACAATCGTATATGTATGGAGTTTATCTCCAAATGCCTGTGGTGTCGTGCGTAAATCAGCATTTTTTCCATTTCCGGCATTATCTGCAAAGATTGGCGTTCCTGTGAAACCAAAAATGTGATAATTCTTAAAATTCTTGGTAATGGCAGTATGCATATCCCCAAACTGGGAACGATGGCACTCGTCAAATACCAGCACAATAT
This sequence comes from Lachnoclostridium sp. UBA7122, assembly GCA_002493085.1. Taxonomy (GTDB): domain Bacteria; phylum Bacillota; class Clostridia; order Lachnospirales; family Lachnospiraceae; genus Butyribacter. Next base: position 5,313 of record DKXQ01000229.1, on the reverse strand, counting down.
GCCTGCCAAATACATCATGTCCTTTATATCTTCTAATAAAATTATCCAGTTTTTGAATTGTGGTAATGATAATTTTGGCGTCATCATCCTCTAACTGTTTCTTCAAAACGGCTGTTGAGGTATTACTGTTGGCAGCGCCTTTTTGAAAACGGTCATATTCTTTCATAGTCTGATAGTCAAGGTCTTTACGGTCAACAACAAAAAGCACTTTGTCAACAAAATCAAGCTGGCTTGCCAACTGTGCCGTCTTAAAAGATGTTAATGTTTTACCGCTTCCGGTTGTATGCCAAATATAACCGCCTGCTTCCAGCGTTCCCAATTTCTTATAATTCGTCGCAATTTCAATACGATTCAATATTTTCTCTGTCGCAGCAATCTGATATGGGCGCATAACAAGCAGTAATTCTTCCGAAGTAAATACACAATATTTTGTCAATATATTTAGAATGGTATGTTTTGACAGAAAGGTTTTTGTAAAGTCCACAAGGTCAGAAATGACCTTATTATTTGCATCCGCCCAAAAAGAAGTGAACTCAAAACTATTTCTGGTCTTTTTGCCTCTATTTGTGTTCTTTTTCTGCTCTTTAATATGGGCAGAACGAGTAGTATTGGAATAATACTTTGTATGTGTTCCGTTTGAAATAACAAATATCTGCACATATTCATATAGTCCGCTTCCTGCCCAAAAACTATCACGCTGGTAACGGTTAATTTGATTAAAAGCTTCCCGAATCGCAACGCCTCTGCGCTTCAGTTCTACATGAATGAGCGGAAAACCATTTACAAGAATTGTCACATCATACCGATTATTAAACCTTGCCTGCCTATCCGCAGGAAAAGCATCATCTTTCTGTGACACTTCATATTGATTAATCACCTGCAGGCGGTTGTTGTGGATATTCTTCTTATCTAAAAATGTGATGTTCTTCGTGCTTCCATCGTCACGCTCCATATTCTTTACTGCATCTTCCTGAATGGTGCGTGTCTTTTCTACAATTCCTTCATTGGCGTTGGCTATATATCCGTGAAAAAATCTTTCCCATTCTGTATCTGTAAAGTTGTAGGAATTAAGCTGTTCTATTTTTTCCCGAAGGTTAGCAATCATCTCTGCCTCTGTATGAATTTGCAAATACTCATACCCCTGTTCTGTAAGCATACGGATAAACTCTTTTTCCAAATCCGCTTCACTCTGATAGTTTTCTGAACGCTTACTTTCGGGTATATATTCAGATACTACAGTGCTTTCATTCATGGAAACAACCATGTTAAATGTACTCATTTCCTCAACTCCTTGAAAGTTAATGACCTGTCACGGTAATATTCATATTGTTTTTGTCTTGCCTCTATTTCCACCGAAAGTCCATTGGAAAGATCGTTGCACAAAGAATCAAAACGGTCTAAGACTGATACAATGCGTTCTTGTTCTTTCATGTCCGGCAACGGAATAATAATATCATTCAGCTTATCCGGCGTTACCTCAATCACTTTTGTTTCATGCGCCAATTTTTTCTTTTGTTTATAAAAATCCCCAGTGTGAAAATAATATGCTAAAAACTTTGGATTTTGTTGATAATGAATAATAACCGTATGTCCACTAACTGCAATATCATCATCTCCTAGCCATGCAACACATTTACACACGTCGTCTATATTTTCACTTGTAACAGCCATAATAATATCATTTTTCACTGCTTTTTTTGAAAATTGCCGCCCCTTGTGATTGTAGCTATATCCCTAAGCCTGACATATACAATGCCAAACACAGATTGAGCGGATCTAATCAAGCCCCCGTCCGTCCGTAAGAATTATCTGGTCTGTTTCTGAAAATGTCAAGAGTTTATCACGATAATATTCATACTGCTTCTTCCGTGCTGTAAGCTCGGTTGTAAGCTCGGTTGTAAGAAACGTGAAATAGTCCAGTATGCGGACTATTTCACGTTGTACCTCCAAAGGAGGTACAGGGAATCTAAGTTTGCCAACCTGTTTTAAATACAAACCTTTCTGCGCTGCTCCATGAGCATTGGCCTGCATATAGCTTTGTATGCCTGTAGCCTCCAATGTGTAACCTAAATATTCTGGAATAATAACATTTTTATCTGGTTTTATTACACATACACTTCTTTGAAACAACGCCTGTAAATTATCTTTCACTACGGCAACTCTGCCTATCGCTCCAACAATGGTCAACAAAACATCTCCTTTTCCAACATCTGTCCGCTTATTTTCTTTTTGAAATATATCACCCATTACATATTTCGTCGTGCATAAATCAATTTTACCATTATTCACATTTTGAGCGCTTAATATGGGATAATCACCTATTGTTCGTATATCTTTGGGAAGAGTGTGCATACCATCCGTAAATTTTATTGTAATATCTGACAACAATTTATATTCCACCCCATTCGGGCAAAGCTCCTTTATTAGTTCATCTAATTTACTCATTTTTTTATGCTCTCCTGTGCAAACACTTCTATCATTAATGACAAACAGATAAATAATCATTCAATATTTCTTGTATGCTTATTTTATATTCTCCAATGTGATATTTCTGTAAAATAATCCGTTAGTTTTGAGTTATCTTTTCGTGCTCTATATAAAAACCTTCCTGCTTTTATAGTCATAGATTCATCAAAGATACTTAACATTCATTGATTCCATATCCAAAGAATATAGTCAAAAATTCGTTTAGTGATTTGCATTTAAATAATTTATTTTCGTTTTCTCTATACAAAATCTATTCCTCAATTTCTGTAATAATCTTATCAATCTCCGTCCTAAGGATTTCTTCCTTCGCTACAATTTCCTTAATTTCTGTATTCAATTTCACAATATCAATTTTTTCTCTTGTATCCTCCTGCTCCACATAGGACGAAACTGAAAGATTATAGCTATTATCCGCAATCTTATCATTTTCCACTACTGCTGCATAATATTGTTTGTTCTCTCTTTTCTCATATGCTGCCAAAATATTTTGAATGTTTTCCTCAGTCAGCTTATTATTATTTGTAATTTTCACACATTCCTTAGAAACATCAATAAATAACGTACTGTTTTCTACTTTATTCTTTTTCAGCACCATAATACAGGTGGCTATGCTTGTCCCAAAGAAAAGATTATCAGGAAGCTGTATCACACATTCCACATAGTTATTGTCAATCAGATATTTACGGATTTTCTGCTCCGCACCACCACGGTACATGACACCGGGAAAGCATACAATAGCGGCTGTTCCATTTGTCGCAAGCCATGACAAGGAATGCATAATAAATGCCAAGTCCGCTTTTGACTTCGGTGCAAGCACACCAGCGGGAGAAAACCGCTCATCATTAATAAGAATCGGGTTATCACCACCCTCCCATTTGATAGAGTACGGTGGATTGGAAACAATCGCCTCAAATGGCTCATCATCCCAATGCAGTGGCTCTGTCAAAGTATCTCCATGACCAATACTGAATTTTTCATATCCGATATCATGCAGGAACATATTGATACGGCAAAGATTATATGTAGTAATATTGATTTCTTGTCCAAAAAATCCCTGACGCACATTTTCTTTTCCCAAAACTTTTGCAAATTTCAATAAAAGCGAACCACTCCCACAAGCCGGATCATAAACCTTGTTGACCTCTTTCTTTCCCAATACCGTAATTCTTGTCAGAAGCTCCGAAACTTCCTGCGGCGTATAATACTCTCCGCCACTCTTTCCTGCATTGGAAGCGTACATTCCCATTAAAAACTCATATGCATCACCAAATGCATCAATGGTATTATCCTGATAATCCCCTAACTTCATCTCCGCAACACCGTTTAAGAGCTTAACAAGTTTTTCATTTCTCTTAGCTACAGTACCACCCAATTTATTGCTGTTTACATCAATATCATCAAACAATCCCTTGAAATCATACTCGCTGTCATGCCCCTGTGCGGAAGCTTCTATATTTCTAAATACACTTTCCAATGTTTCGTTCAAATTTTCATTGTTTGGTGCTTTCTCTTTAACATTACAAAATAGCTGACTTGGCAAAATGAAATATCCCTTTGACTGCACCAAATCTTCTCTTGCTTCCTCTGCAACTTCATTATCTAACTTTGCATAGTCAAAATTGCCGTTACCTGCCTCTACCTCTCCTGCATTTACAAATTTAACAAAATTTTCTGAAATATATCTATAAAACAGCATACCTAGCACATACTGTTTAAAATCCCAACCGTCTACACTGCCTCTAAGGTCATTCGCCATATTCCATATGGTACGGTGAAGTTCATCTCGCTCTTGTTCTTTTTTGTTGTCTATCATTGGACAGCCTCCTTGCATAATTTTCCAAATTAATTTTACTATAAAATATCCCAATTGTCATATAATTCTTATCCTGGTTCTAAAAATTTATATATATTGTGGGATTTTTTTTAAAAGCAGTGTGTTTGCCAATGAAGCCGCTTGTGCTTAAATCTGGTCTTGTCAGACTTTATGCACCACTTTCCACTTTTTCACTATTGCAAAGTTTCAAAAAGGGCTTTCCTATACTTAGGAAAGCCCCATAAAATCTAGCTCTTTACTGATTATTCAATAATCTTAGCAACTTGCCTGAACCTACTGTAAGTCCACCCTAACGGTATTTGAACAGCGTTTTTTGTGGTATTTTCTATGCTTTTTATTGCGGAAAACAATGTAAAATCGTTGTTTTTATGTGACATCCTCCCCTGCCTAAAGAGCAATGTCATCAACTTAAGCTTCTTAATTGTGAAAATTCTTTTTGTAAAAGTGATTTTTATGCTTAAATTCTAATTATTTAAGATATTATTTTAAACAAAATTTTTCTTAAGTTGATGACATTGCCTGCATAGCAGGTGGTTTTTTTGTTTTTCTGCACTCATTTCTCTGTTGAGAAACTCGTTTGAAAAACAAGCTTAAAGCCTACAAGAAAAGCTGTATTGTATAAACAATACAGCTAAAGAAATATCTCTTAATTATTCAGATATGATCCTGCTTTATTATATGCAGTTGCATACCGAATTCTATTTTTCTCTATTTCCTTATTGGCTTCTTTAACCAATGTTTTATGTGCAGAGGTTCTACGAATTTCTTTGACAACCACATCTTCAATACCTCTATAACAAGATTGCTTTAGTTTTAATTGAGCCATAATTCTCCCTCCATATCACATTCTCCATTTAAATATCATAGCATAATTACTTTTTCTTGTAAAGAAATTTATTTTAATTTTCAGTTTTTTCATAGCTATATAAAGAACTTCCAATTGTTTCTATTACTCTATACCTACCATTATCTAGTATAAATAAAAATAAATG
>DKXQ01000199.1:640-11565 GCA_002493085.1 Lachnoclostridium sp. UBA7122 | reverse complement strand
GTACAATATATCTAAACTTTCATATACCCAGATAAAGTTACACTATCTTAAGAACCCAACGTGCTTTAGCCGTTGGAGTGCCAGTTTTCTGCAATTATCCTTCCACCGCCAAATATATAACCATTGTCATAAAATACTACCGCCTGTCCGGGTGTCACAGCACGCTGCTTTTCATCAAACCTGCACATAAGACGGCCATTTGAAAACGGTGTAACTTCACATTCTGCACCAGCATGGGAATACCTTATCTTTGCCTTAAGCCTGCGTGTTTCTGTAAGCTTTTCTACAGCCATATAATTTATATTATCAGCATACACTATATTTGTAAATACACTTCTGGCATCCCCAAGCACAATTTCCCGTGTTTCTGGCCTGATTTCTTTTACAAAATATGGCTGCTTCGCAGGCAGTCCAAGACCTTTTCTCTGTCCTATTGTATAATGTTCAATTCCTTTATGTATGCCAAGCACATTGCCATCTTCATCAACAAAATTTCCCATCCTGCACTTTACACCTGTTTCCCTCTCAATAAATCCAACATAATCATGGTCAGGCACAAAACAGATATCCTGGCTTTCGCTCTTATGTGCTACGTTTAAGCCGGCCTTTTGTGCAATAGCCCTTATCTCTTCTTTATTATATGCCCCATCTGGCATAAGTGTATGCATAAGCTGGTACTGGCTAAGGTTATAAAGCACATAGGTCTGGTCTTTTTTTCCTGCTGCGGATTCACTTACAGTATACCGGCCATTTTCAAGTTTTATTATATGTGCATAATGTCCTGTAGCAATATAATCTGCACCTATTTCCATAGCGCGCCTTAAAAGGGCATCCCATTTAAGATATTTGTTACATGCAATACATGGATTGGGTGTATATCCTCTCCTGTACTCTTCTATAAAATAGTTAATTACTTTCTTTTTGAACTCGTCTTTAAAATTCATAACATAATAGGGTATATTTAACTGTTCTGCAACGCGCCTCGCATCCTCTACAGCAGAAAGCCCGCAGCACCCGCCTTCCATTTCACGCATCTGGACACTGCTATCCTGCCATATCTGCATTGTCACACCAATTACATTATAGCCCTGTTCTTTTAAAATATAGGCAGCAACAGAAGAATCAACACCGCCCGACATGCCAGTTACAACAGTTTTGTTTTTCATATAATCTCCATTCTGCTGCCTTTACCGGCAGCACAAATTATTGTACAGTTCTTTAATATTATCTGTTATATTGTCCAAATCCACGAAATGAAGTTTTACATATGTACCATCCCCACTATTAAAAAAAATCTGCTCTTTTCCACGCATTTCTTCATTTACAGGATACAGCAGCCATATATCTGGTGTGCCATACTTTTTAGAATATGCATACATCTGGTACATATCTGCCTGTTTTATCCCATAATTAGCTCTGGGATTATCCTCAAGGTGCTTCCATTTTGTATCCATAATAACTACATGGCCATCTTTTTGTAAGACAATATCCGGACAGAGGCCAAACTGCCTGCATGTTTTTCCATTTCTGTAATTAAATAAATAATGTCCTCTGTCCTGGATTGAAACATCCCAGCCCATTGGAACAAAAACTTTTTTAATCTGCTGTGCTACATAACTTTCATATAATTTTTCCATTGGAAAAAGCAATGCTCTGGAATTTTTGCCACCTGAAAATGCCGTAAAACCTTTATTTGTTAAAAACACTTCAGACCATGGTAAAAGTATCCTGTAGTCTTTCATACTCCTGTCCATAACTGATTCTGATAAATCTTTCTGATAATTTACTGATGGATTTACCATTCCAAACATTGCCAGAAGCTGTCTGATTTCCCTGCTGTTTTCTGCACTTCCTGTCTGTTTCTGCAATTTTAACAGTGTAGCCTTTACCAGCCTGTTTTCAGGCCTGTCCTGCAAAAATTCATCATATGCTACATAAAAACGCTCTTTATGCATTATATTATGCTGGACGTGCTGGCTTATAAGAAGCTTGCCTTTACAGTACCCCAGATTATTTTCCTGTGCTGTATATGCGGATTTAATACCATGTTTTACAAGCTGTCTGGTTTCCTTAAGATACATTCTGATAAAAATTTCATAGAGATTCATTTTATCAATACTAAGAGATGCATCATTAAATGTTTTATATGGAAAATCTCCTATACTGCAAAGCATATTTAAAAAAATACGCTTTGTGCGCCTGTTACTGGTATCATCATTATTGTTGCATAAGGATATTTTAGGCAGGACCTGTATCTGGCAGTTTTCACTAACCTGTATTAATCCAGCATAATTCTGGATTGTAATTATATCACCAGCTTCTCTTTTAAAGCCAATACGCATAAAATCCAGCACATCTGCATTGCCACCACTGCCAGCATATCCGCATATAAACGCTTTCAGCTTATCAAATACTGGCGGTTCAATGTATTTATACCTGTCATCATATTTGTAATCTGCATTGCAGATAATTTTATCAAATTCTTTTACTTCAATTAATTTTATCATATTAGCACAATATAATCTTTCAAATCTTTTGTTAATTATTAATTCTACAGCTCTGGAGCAATCTTTTTGTAACTCTGGATATTATACAGTGCATCATGGTTAAACTTATACTGTCTTTCTGGCAGTCCGGTATCATCTATATTGCCTGCAAAGATACTTTCTGGCGCTACCTCTGTATCCATTATAAATTTTAAATCTTTATCCTGTCCTGTCTTTCCATTATCTCCCAGAATAAGCTGGATTTTTTCATAATCTTCATAAAAATACTCCTGCAGCAGCGGGATAACAGATTTTTCAAAAACAGATGCAAGTTTTTCTATGGATGGTTCTGATATTAGTTCTGTGAAAAAAGCATGCCCTATCATATGCTCACGGTCATAAAGCAGCTCAATCCTTTTGTTAATAATATCCAGCATCTTTGATACATCAAGAGTTTCTCCGTCTGCCTCTATCTTAACATCTTTAATCACAGATATATCTGGCATCATTTCAATAAATTTAAACCGTCTGCGCAGTGCAGTATCCATTATTGCAATAGAGCGGTCAGCTGTATTCATAGTTCCAAGAATATAAATATTGCCAGGTATACTAAAAGGTTTACCTGAATACGGCAGTATAGCTTCAACTGCCTCATCTGCATCTTTGCGCTTTGACGGCTCTATCAAAGTAATAAGCTCACCAAAGATTTTTGAAATATTGCCTCTGTTGATTTCATCAATTATAAACACATAATTCTGGGAAGTTTTTGATATATCTGCTGCCAAATCCGTGATATGCCTTTGTGCAATATCACAAAACCTTCTGAATATGCCTGGTTCAACCCTGTACCCTATATTTCCTGTGTATTCTCCATCACTGCCAGACACAATATAAGGCCTTATCCCTTCTATAAACTCTTCATAGCCATATGACTGGTGGAATGTTGTAAATACAATACGCCTTTCTTCTTTCAATTCATTATAACGCTTTATAACTGTACTGTAATCTGACAATTCAACAATGGACTTTCCATCACAGATAGCAACTGCATAAATTGCTGTATAATATGTTTTGCCAGTTCCTGGCGGACCATATAAAATTATATTTTTATCATAGTTTTCCACAGGCTTTTTGGAATTTGCAATAATTTTTCTTCGTTCTTTGTATTTTTGCCGCCAGAACTCTATGTTTGCATGGTTTCTAGATATTTTCCCTGTTCGTTCCTTTTCATCCAGATATACCTGCAATGCAGAAACTATCCTGCTGGGACTCTGGATATTTTTTAATCCATTTTCTTTTAATTCACTATAAGGAAACATTCCTTCTTTAAACTTTTCTATAAGCTCTATCTCCATATAGATATCATCATGTATATCTTCTGGCTCAACAAAATCAAATTCGGAATCGTCAATAATAGTATCAGTATATGGTATTCCAGTTTTATTTACCATGCATTTAAACCGGATTTCCTGAAAGGGTTTTGTTACATAAATATATACAATATCGCCTGTTTCAATAGATGCTGGCTGTTTCCAGTTTATAATTTTAAGTTTATCAAAAGCACCAAATATATCATAGTAATTAATATTACAGATAATTGTCCAGAATGTCATACAATACTACCTGCTTTCCCTTTCTATTAACTGTTTTTTCCTGTTATGCGGATTATACTATCCACATAAGAAAAAGTCAATCTTTCTGGATTTTTATAAGCATATCTATAGTTATCAGAAGCATTACAGGCACAAACTGCATTACATATCTGGATTTTGTTTCCCATATAGACAAAAATAAGAACAGCCCGAAAAGTGCGAGCTTCCACATTACAGCAGAATCTGTTTCTTTCTTTTTTAATCCATATATAACTGATGCCATAATAAAGATTAGCAGCATCCACTGGTACATTGTACAGTATCCGTCATACAGAGGATAAAATATGCCATCTTTAAAAAATATTGTCTGTAACCACGAGTTTCTCTTAGGCTGGCGCTGCAGATGGAATTCCATATCATATTTTCCATTTGACCATGTTGCTACCGCTTTAATATACTGGTGGAGCAAAAGCCCCTTAACGCCATATTCCTTAAGCCTTTTCTTAATCATTGCAATATTTGCTTTTTCCTTGTCTTTCTTTGTTTCAAAAGAACTTGTGTACTCCCTGTCCTCAAGGCTGTAGTTTCCCGTTCCCTGAAGTCCCATCATAATCCAGTGTGAATAAGGAAAGTTTTCTTTGTCATAATCTGTCTGGTCTACTACTTTCATTGTCTCCATAGCTGTATTAAATGTTTTCAGGCATGCGCCAAAAACCAGTATAATAACCAGCGAACTAATAATCCCTTTTTTCCATTCCTTAGCAATTATCATATGGATAAAACATGCAATAGTAACAACTGCAGCAGTAGCTTTTAATTCGTAGCCAGCCCATGTAAGTACTCCCATTATAACAAGGATAATACAAAAACCTGCTTTTTTTATGTTCCAGAATTCTTCAAGCAGTTCATAACACAGCAAAAGACCTGCAATTACAGGAAGTACAAGGGTATCTGTATATACAAAAGGTATATATGTGTAAAATGGCAAAAATAAAACTGCCATTATCTGGAAAAGTATTGCCGGAGTCCTGCCATACTTTTTATACACTATAATCATACATAATATTATAGATAAATCAATGGCAAAAATATTTAACACCATATTGCCATAGAGAAAATTTGTAGTTCCTGCTGCCTTTAATATCATAAACCAGACAGCCTCCAGCATAAGCAGAAAACGGTTATTTGGATATCTCAGAAAATAAAAATTATATTTATCACTCGTCTTAAATACACCAGTTAGCGCCATTTCACTTGCCTGTTTAAATATAATATTTCTGTCGCCAGCAGGTGTTACTGCCATTTCATATCCAATATACATCTGTATGGCAATCTGTATTGACATAAGAAAGATAGCAACTGTAATAATAGAATATTTCTCTGTGCAGTGCACTGCCTGTTCTTTAATGTTTTCTACAGCTTTAATTGCTCTCTTGTGGTGAATAGCCAGAACTGGAACTATAAGTGCAGGAACAAGCACCAGAATATCATTTGCAAAACACACAAGCATAATGCCTGGCAGGATTATAAACCACAGTACTGCAAATAATCCATGAAATGTCATACTTAATATTTTTTTAGATTTGTTCATAACCAGCCTCCTGTCTTAATTAATTATATAAAATTACCACAATACCGTTGTTATATTCAATATATAAAGAGGATGTTTAAGAAAACGTTAAACAAATTTAAAATTTTCTTAAACTTTAGAATTGTTAAGCCCTTTATTTACAGGCGATAGTGTAACTTTACCTGGGGAAAATTAAAAAAAATAATGAAAGAGAGCACCTTTTTGTAGTATAATGGAAAATGAGAAACAGTATACAGCATTTTATAAAAAATTGAAAGGATAAAACTTATGTCACAATTTTTAATGAAGCCACGCATTGACTTCGCATTTAAAGAAATAATGGCAAATGAAAATGCAAGAACCGGCTTTTTATCAGCAGTACTAAAGATAAAACCAGAGAATATCAAGGAAACCAAAATTTTAAACACTTATCTAAGAAAAGAACATGAAGAGGATAAACAAGGAATTTTAGATGTTCGTATTTTAATGAATAATGACACTGAAATTGATACTGAAATACAATTATCAGAATTAAAAGTATGGGCAGACCGTTCATTATTTTACATTAGCTTCCAGAAAAATTAAAAGAAAATAGTGACGATTTACTTTTATGGGCAAAGTTTATCAGTTCTGAACAAAAGGAGGAGTTTGAAATGTTAGCAAAAAAGAATCAATATATTGATAGTGCTTACAAACAGCTTCAAGTGATTAGTCAAGATAAACAAAAACGCTTAGAGTATGAAGCAAGGGAAAAAGCCATAAGGGATTATAACCAATTAATTTATGAGGCAAGGGAAAGTGGCAAACAAGAGGGTAGACAAGAAGGTGCTATGAATGAAAAATATGCCAATGCAAAAAATTTTATAGCTCTTGGACTTCCCACAGAAACTATAGCCCAGGGTGTAGGATTATCTCCTGAAATTATAGAAAATATACGCATAAAAAATGATGGCAAATGAAAAGGAGTCATACCCATGGCATTAATACAATGCATTGAATTGAATGTAATCATGTAGTATCTGACAAAGCATCTGTGTGTCCTAACTGCGGATGCTCTGTCAGTTTTTTACTTGATGTTACAAATAATACCAGAATTTGCCTATCTCTCCTGTCTCTGGTATCTGCTTACAGCTAGTGCAATAGCTGCAAACATCAGTGCAAAAAGCATCTGTATTCCAATTCCAGACCAGAACTGCTCTATAGCTTCTGCCGGAAGCTCTGCATATCTGCTTAATGTGTCATTAATCTCTTCATACCAGAACACAGGCACAAACCTTGCTACTTTCCTTACAGTGCTGTTAAGAACTGACAGTGGCACGAAGACTCCGCCAAAAAAGCTCATAAAAAGTGAAACAGGTGTAATTATCATATTTACTATATCCAGTTTCTTAACAATAACTCCCACTAAAAATGCTATAGACAGTGATAAAACCATTATTGTAAATGAATTTAATATATAATATAGTACATTAACATTACCTGATAATTCTCTGCCATGTAAAACAAAAACAACGGCAAGAAAACCCAGCCATATAAAAATACCAATAACTATAAAAGCAAGAAATGCCTCTGCTGACTGCCTTTTTATTGAAACTGCTGACACTGCCATGCGGTTTTTTACTTCCCTTTTTCTGAACGAACAGACAATAAGCCCAAGTACATTGCCAAGTATAGCTATACTTATATATGGAAAATACCTGAACAGATACGCAAATCCTGGTATTTGTCCGCTATTTCCATTAATATCCAAAAGCGTTACTTTGCTTTTTGGGGTACTGGATGCCTTTTTGAAACTTTCACTTATAGAATAACCAGCAATATTATATTTTATTATGCGGTTTACTAAATCATTTATCTGGCTTTCGAGATACATATAATCATATTCCCCTGGCTGTTGTGTAATGCCAATAACTGTATCACCAGAAGCACATTTTTCTGCAAATCCCTCTGGTATCTGTATTATAACATCTTTATCATAATAGTACATTCTTTCCTGGAGTTCTTTAATATCATCATTCATAACTTCTATATCATGCAGTTTTGACAGACAGGCAACAATACCTTCTGACATTTCACTTCTATCTCTGTCAACAACTCCTATAGAAAGTTTTGAACTTGTAAACTGCATTAATTATAGATGATGACGGACTTGTTACAAGTGCCCTTAAAGCTATACTTGAAGCTTCTGGAAAAGTAAAAGTCCTTGGAACTGGCACTGATGGCACTGATGCCATAAAACTTTATGAAAAACTCAGACCTGATATAATTCTTACAGATATACAGATGAAAGGCATAAGCGGGCTTGAAGCAACAGAGACAATACTAAAAAAATATCCAGCGGCAAGAATACTTCTTCTGACAACATTTCTTGATGATGAATATATTATACAGGCTTTAAAACTTGGCGCTAAGGGATACCTTTTAAAACATGATTATCAAAGCATACTTCCAGCACTTGAAGCTGTGTATTCCGGCCAGAGTGTATTTGGCACAGAGATAATATCCAAACTGCCAGAACTTTTAAATCCGGCACATAAGTTTGACTATGCCTCATACGATATAAATGAACGTGAACTAAAAGTTATAGAAGCAATAGCAGATGGCCTTAGTAATAAAGAAATAGCTGCCAGGCTTTACCTTAGCGAAGGTACTGTCAGAAACTACCTAAGTACAATATTAGAAAAACTGGAGCTGCATAACAGGACACAACTCGCAGTTTTCTATTATAAACATAAATAATTATAATTGTTATTAGTGAAACAGCAGTTATCTGTCACTTGTAGACAGTGCCTCTATTGCTACACTTCCGCCACGTACAACTTCAATCCTGTTAATAAAATTTTTATTAAACAGTGCTATCATATCATTATTTTTATCCTCTGTCTTTACACACTGGACAATAACCGAATTTTTATTATAATCTATTATATCCAGTGAAAAGACCTGTGCTATCCTGAATATTTCAGATTTATCCTTATCTGAGCAACTGCTTACTTTTATATACAGTAGTTCTTTTTTATGAATTGGCACTTCTGAAATATCAATTACTTTTATAACTACTACATTGCGGTTTAACTGCTTTTTAATTTGTTCAAATGTCATATCATCACTTGTAAGCCCTATTGTAATTCTTGATACTGAAGGGTCTTGTGTCTCCCCAACTGTCAGTGTATCAAGGTTATATGACTTTGCAGCAAACATCCCTGATATTTTGGCGAGAACTCCAATCTGGTTTTCTACATAAAGTGATATCCAGCGCTTTTTAACTTTCATAATTTATCCTCTTTTCTTAAAACATTATCATATCTGCCAGTCCTTTTCCTGCTGGAATCATAGGAAATACGTTGGCATCACTGTCTATTATACATTCTATAATAGTGGGACCATCCTTAAATTCCAGTGCATAATCAAATGCTTTCTTTATCCCGTCTTCTTTAAATATTCTTATTCCATGTGCATCATAGCTTTCTGCCAGCTTTATAAAGTCTGGGATATATGGCGGACATTTTGCGTCACCGCCCTCTTTGCCGCAGTTCCTGCCACAGCTTCTGCGGTATTTAAGACATGTTCCTGAATACCGTTTTCCATAAAATATTTCCTGCCACTGGCGTACATTGCCAAGATACCCATTATTTAATACTACAATTATAACCTGAAGCCCATAAACCATTGCTGTTGCAAGTTCCTGTATATTCATCTGTATTCCGCCATCACCTGATATTGTAATAACTGTTTGTGAAGGATTCGCAAGTTTAGCACCTATAGCTGCCGGAAGCCCATAGCCCATAGTGCCAAGCCCGCCTGATGTAAGCAGTTTGCCATTGCCCTGTGGCTCAAAATACTGTGTAACCCAGAGCTGGTTCTGTCCTACATCCGTAGCAACTATAGGTGAATCAAAGTTTTCATTAATATACCTTATAATTTTTTCAGGTGTAAGCCCCTCATATTTATCCATATTTACAGGATGTGCTTTCTTCCACTCCAGTACCTGCTCTGTCCATCTGCCAGTTTTCATAGGTGTAACATGGCCAAGCATTGCATTAATTGCAAGTTTTGCATCCGCTACAATAGGTATATCAACTACAATATTTTTAGATATTGAAGCAGGGTCAATATCAATATGGATTATTTTTGCATTGGGTGCAAACTCACTGATTTTGCCTGTTATCCTGTCATTAAAACGTGTCCCTATCGAAAACAGTACATCACACTCATTTACAGCACGGTCAGCAGCATAACTCCCATGTATGCCTATATTGCCAAGGTATAATTCATGCCTGCATGGCACTGCCCCTTTTCCCATTATCGTTGTAACAACAGGTATACCTGTAATATCAACAAGTTTTGTCATACTTTCATTAGCACCTGAAATATTTACCCCGCCGCCGGCTAAAAATAGTGGCTTCTTTGCTTTCTTAAGCTCTGCAAGCGCTTTCTTAAGCTGGCCGGCATGTACTCCCTCACTTGGCTTATATCCGCGCATACTCACTTCTTTTGGATATTCGTCACTTCCAAGCCCGTTTTGTATATCTTTTGGCAAATCAACAACAACTGGGCCAGGTCTTCCTGTCCTTGCTATATAAAACGCCTCTTTTATAATTCTGCCAAGGTCTTCACGCTTACGCACTGTAACTGAATATTTACATATGCTGTTAGTTATGCCAACTATATCCACCTCTTGGAATGCATCATTGCCAAGCAGTCCAAGCGGTACTTGTCCTGTAAAACACACAAGTGGCACACTGTCATAATTGGCAGTAGCAATGCCTGTAACAAGATTAGACGCACCTGGCCCGCTGGTAACAAGGCACACACCTGTTTTGCCAGTAGAACGTGCATAGCCATCTGCTGCATGTATAAGCGCCTGTTCATGCCTTGGTATAATTAATTCAATATCTTCCTGTCCATATAGCGCATCAAATAAGTCTATAGCCTGCCCTCCCGGATAGGCAAAAAGCGTATCTACTCCCTCTTCCCTTAGCGCTTTTACAAAAAGCTCTGTTCCCTTAACCATAATATAAATATTCTCCTTTCCTGTAAAGTAAAAAAGCCCTAAGCATAAAGCTTAGGACGGATAAACCGCGGTACCACCTAAATTCAGAATAAATCCACACTCTGCCAGCACGCAGGCACAAAGCCATCAATGCCGTTTCCCCTGTAACGGTGGGAAATTCCGGTGAAGCCTACTAAAGAAACTCTTTCAGTCCACTGCTCAAAGGCTACTTCCATACATCCGGAACGAAGATTTGCACCATCCATCTTCTCTCTATGCTTCCA
>DKXQ01000199.1:0-328 GCA_002493085.1 Lachnoclostridium sp. UBA7122 | reverse complement strand
ATCCATCTTCTCTCTATGCTTCCAGTACATATGTACTACTCCTCATCACTGCATTTTTAATTTTTCTAACTTATGTAATACTACCATTTATTTTTTGAGATGTCAATAACAAAATTTTCAAAAACAAGTAACTGGCTATAGCAGCTATGAGGTTGTTTTATAAGTGGGCAAGTAGCGAAGTGGATTTCAAATATCCGTTTGACTATTGACAAGGCAACTTTATCTTAGGAATTTCTGTCAAAAAATAAGAAATAGTATATTTTTATGTATTATAATATAAATTGGAAATTTTAAAGTATATTGTTCTGGCGGTTTCAAAATTTTTCCA
>DKXQ01000045.1 GCA_002493085.1 Lachnoclostridium sp. UBA7122 | reverse complement strand
AAACACCCAAAATCCCCCATTTTAAAAGGCTTTAAAAGAAAATAACCCCAAAAAAGAACCAGAAAAGAAGAGTACATTTGCATACTAATAAGAAAAGACATAATGGCTGTGTGACTACACCATGCCCACAACATCTTGAAACCTGCATAAACACTGGCTTTAATCAAAACTGCTGCCATTGTTTCTTATCCCAGCACAAAAGAAATGTCCTCTTCCTCTTTCTATCACTTTTCTCTCTCTTTTCATTCCTATAAAGTACCAAAAAGCCCCATTCTATAAGGCTTTAAAAGAAAATATGAAACATAAAACAGATGAAAAAGGAAGAGGAGGATATAGGGTTTTGAAGGGCAGCAGGACTACCATAAATGGCTCTAAATCCAGTATTCACAAGGGTTTAAGAAGAAAAACAAACGAAAAAAAAAGAAAAATTGTAGAAGTGTAAATGCATGAACTGTAGATGGCAGCAGGACTCATATTTTTATGAAAAAATCCCTGCAAACCCAGTGTTTACAAGGGTTTGCAGGAAAAACTGGAGGATAATGCAAAAGTATGGGTTCGCTTCTTGTTTGGAAGCTCATAAATCGTATAAATAGAGAGTTCCCCCATGCCTTGTATACGAATTATATACGAAATTTTTCCCGAATTTTTTGTGGGGATTGGGAAAGAAATTACGAAAAAAAGACCTTGAAAAAATTAGAAGAAGAAACTCCTTTTTTCTCAAGGTCTTATATTGTTAGTAGGATAAATTATAATCTGCTGTCAGCAAAAACTTTATTTGCAATCACAACTTTACGCAATCACTCACCTCTGTGCTATTGCCGCCTGTGCTGCTGCAAGTCTTGCTATTGGCACACGGAATGGAGAACATGAAACATAGTCCAGTCCAATCTTATGGCAGAATTCTACTGATGAAGGGTCTCCACCATGCTCACCACAGATACCGCAATGAAGTGATGGACGTGCTTTCTTGCCTTTTTGTATTGCCATTTCCATAAGTTGTCCAACGCCTGTCTGGTCAAGTTTTGCAAATGGGTCATTCTCAAATATTTTTGCATCATAGTAAGCTTCAAGGAACTTACCTGCATCATCACGTGAGAAGCCAAATGTCATCTGTGTCAGGTCATTTGTACCAAAGCAGAAGAATTCAGCTTCTGAAGCGATATCATCAGCTGTAAGTGCAGCCCTAGGTATTTCAATCATTGTACCTACTTCATACTTCATCTCAACGCCAGCCTGTGCAATTTCAGCATCTGCTGTTTCTACTACTATTTTTTTAACTACTTTAAGTTCTTTTATATCGCCAATAAGCGGAATCATGATTTCAGGCTCTACTGTCCAGTCAGGATGTGCCTTCTTTACATTAATAGCAGCACGGATTACAGCGCTTGTCTGCATTTTTGCAATTTCTGGATAAGTTACTGCAAGACGGCATCCACGGTGTCCCATCATAGGATTAAACTCATGGAGTGATTCAATAATTGTTTTAATATCTTCTACACTCTTGCCTTTAGCATCTGCAAGTTTCTTTATATCTTCTTCTTCTGTAGGAACAAATTCGTGAAGAGGAGGGTCTAAGAAACGGATTGTTACAGGATTTCCTTCAAGTGCTTCATACAGCTTCTCGAAGTCTCCCTGCTGGTATGGAAGAATCTTTTCAAGTGCTTCTTCTCTTTCTTCAACTGTATCTGAACAAATCATCTCACGGAATGCATCAATTCTGTTACCTTCAAAGAACATATGCTCTGTACGGCAAAGACCGATGCCTTCTGCACCAAGTTCACGGGCTTTTTTAGCATCAGCTGGAGTATCAGCATTTGTACGCACTTTAAGTTTCCTGTATTTATCAGCCCATGCCATAATGCGGCCAAATTCACCAGCGATTGTAGCATCAACTGTAGGAATAATTCCATCGTAAATATTGCCTGTTGAACCGTCAATGGAAATTTCTGAACCTTCAGTATAAGTTTTGCCTGCGAGGACAAATTTCTTATTCTCTTCATCCATTGCAATGTCGCCACAGCCAGATACACAGCATGTACCCATTCCACGTGCAACTACGGCTGCATGTGATGTCATTCCGCCACGTACTGTAAGAATACCCTGTGAAGCTTTCATTCCTTCAATATCTTCTGGAGATGTCTCAAGACGTACAAGTACAACTTTCTCGCCTCTTGCAGCCCATTCTTTAGCATCCTCAGCTGAGAATACAACTTTGCCGCATGCAGCTCCTGGTGAAGCTCCAAGTGCTTTGCAAACAGGTTCTGCGCTCTTAAGTGCAGCAGCATCAAACTGTGGATGAAGAAGTGTATCAAGGTTACGTGGGTCAATCATTGCTACTGCTTCTTCTTCTGTCCTCATGCCTTCATCAACAAGGTCGCAGGCAATTTTAAGGGCAGCCTGTGCTGTTCTCTTTCCGTTACGTGTCTGCAGCATATAAAGTTTCTTGTTTTCAACAGTAAACTCCATATCCTGCATATCCCTGTAATGTTTTTCAAGCTTATCGCATACCTGTTCAAATTCAGCAAATGCCTCTGGGAATTCCTCTGCCATCTTAGCAATAGGCATAGGTGTACGCACACCTGCTACTACATCTTCACCCTGGGCATTGATAAGAAACTCACCCATAAGCTTTTTCTCACCTGTTGCAGGGTCACGTGTAAATGCAACACCTGTACCACAGTCCTCACCCATATTGCCAAATGCCATGCTCTGTACATTAACAGCAGTGCCCCATGAATAAGGGATATCATTATCACGGCGGTATACGTTAGCACGAGGGTTATCCCATGAACGGAATACAGCTTTTACAGCGCCCATTAACTGTTCTTTTGGGTCGTCAGGGAAGTCTGTGCCAATTTTAGCTTTGTACTCGGCTTTAAACTGTGAAGCGAGTTCTTTAAGGTCATCGGCTGTAAGGTCAACATCATAAGTAACATTTTTTTCAGACTTCATTTTATCAATGAGTTCTTCAAAGTACTTCTTGCCAACTTCCATAACTACATCAGAATACATCTGGATAAATCTTCTATAGCAGTCCCATGCCCAGCGTGCATTGCCTGACTTTTCAGCAATTACATTGACAACTGTTTCATTAAGGCCAAGATTAAGTATAGTATCCATCATGCCAGGCATAGAAGCCCTTGCTCCTGAACGTACAGATACAAGAAGCGGATTCTCCCTGTCTCCAAACTTCTTTCCTGTAATCTCTTCCATTTTTGTAATGTACTCATTAATCTGAGCCTGAATTTCTTCATTGATTTCCTTGCCATCTTCATAATACTGTGTACAAGCTTCTGTAGTAATAGTGAAACCTTGTGGCACTGGAAGGCCAAGGCTGGTCATCTCAGCGAGGTTAGCACCCTTTCCGCCAAGAAGCTCACGCATATCTGCATTTCCTTCACTGAACAAATAAACCCATTTTTTTGCCATTAAAAAATTACCTCCTAATATAATTATTTTAGCGATACTGTAATCGCACATCTTAGCTTGTCCTGATTTGATAATCTCCCTGTTTAAATCTGGAAAGCTCTTAAGAATAGTATATCATATATATTGAAAATGTAAAAAGTTTTTTATTAAATTTTAGTAAAATTTAGAAAAAATAGAATTATAACTCTTATATAAAACTTTATATACCGTATGTATTTATAGCTTCAAATTGCCCTGCCACTCATTATCTTATAAAGTAAAAAATGGAAAAACCTAAACAATTAAATATTGACGAAAACTATTTTGTTACTTATAATAGCTTTGGTACATCTAAATATATAATAATTAATAATGCCAATATCTGCAAGGATATTCCGGCATTTATGCTACAGCGTCTTTTTCTTGTAATTTTACAATT
The DNA here is from genome assembly GCA_002493085.1 of Lachnoclostridium sp. UBA7122. Taxonomy (GTDB): domain Bacteria; phylum Bacillota; class Clostridia; order Lachnospirales; family Lachnospiraceae; genus Butyribacter. The sequence continues at coordinate 17,725 of DKXQ01000045.1, read as the reverse complement.
AAAACGGGCAGTAGTAGCAGAACGGAGGAAAATATGAAAATAGGCAAAAAACTAATATCTGTAATGACAGCTGCTGCAATGATTGCAGGCCTGGCGGCATGTGGAAATGGAGGCGGCAGCAACCAGTCAGTTTCTAGTTCTGGCTCTGGTTCGCAAAAAAGTTCCATTTCAAGTTCAGGTGATTCAGGTTCAGGCAGTTCAGGCTCAGACAGCTCTGGTTCAGATTCAAACTCAAATCCTGGCTCTTCTGAAGGCAAAACTTACCATATCGGCATATGCCAGCTGCTGGAACACGCAGCACTTGATGCCGCTACTGAAGGGTTCCAGACAGCACTTAAAGAAAAGCTTGGTGAGGACAATGTTGAATTTGACTTACAGAATGCACAGGGAGAGTCCACAAACTGCTCTACAATATGCAATGGGTTTGTAACTGATAATGTAGACCTTATCATGGCAAATGCTACTGGCGCATTGCAGGCAGCAGTTGCTTCTACAAACAGTATTCCAATACTGGGCACATCTGTAACAGACTATGCTACAGCATTAAATCTTAAAGACTGGAATGGACATACAGGCACTAATGTATCAGGAACATCAGATTTAGCTCCTATTGACCAGCAGGAGGACATGATACTTGAAATCCTTCCTGATGTAAAAACTGTTGGCATTGCTTATTGTTCATCAGAACCAAATTCAGCTTATCAGGCAGACCTTATGAAAAAAGCTCTTGATGAAGACAATGTATCATATAAAGAGTACACTGCTGCTGATTCTAATGAAATCCAGTCTGTTATTACAACAGCATGTGATGAATGTGATGCAATTTATATACCTACTGACAATACAATGGCTTCTAGTGTTGAGACGATTAAAAACGTAGTTGTCCCAGCAGGAGTACCATTATTTGCAGGGGAAGCAGGCATATGTGTTGCCGGGGTTGCAACTCTTTCTATAAGCTATTACGATATAGGATATGCAACTGGTGAAATGGCATATGAAATCCTTGTAAATGGAAAAGATGCTGGAGAGATGGATGTACAGACTGCATCTAAAGTTACAAAGCAATATAATAAAGAAATATGTGAAACTCTTAATATAACAGTTCCTGATGGATATGAAGAGCTTGCTTCAGAATAAACACCTGAAAGAGCATATACAGATTGGCGGGACAGATACTAGTATGTATCTGTCCCGCCTGTTTAAATATTAAAAGTCAAACTTGTCCTTAAAGTAAGCTGTTAATTCTGATATTTTAATGCGTTCCTGTGCCATTGTATCACGGTCACGTACTGTTACAGCACCATCTTCTTCTGATTCAAAGTCATATGTTATACAGAACGGTGTGCCAATTTCATCCTGGCGGCGGTAACGCTTGCCTATATTGCCTCTGTCGTCATAATCACAGTTATATTCCCTGCTAAGGTCTTCATATATCTTTTCTGCTGCCCCTGAAAGTTTCTTTGAAAGCGGAAGTACTGCAATTTTAACAGGTGCAATAGCCGGATGGAAATGCATAATTGTGCGCATATCCCCGCCTTCAAGCTCTTCTTCATCATAGGCACTGCATAAAAATGCAAGTGTTACACGGTCAGCGCCAAGTGATGGCTCTATTACATAAGGAATGTACTTTTCATTGGAAGAATCATCAAAATAGCCCATATCCTGTCCTGATACATTCTGGTGCTGTGTAAGGTCGTAATCTGTCCGGTCAGCTATACCCCAGAGTTCACCCCAGCCAAATGGGAACAGGAACTCTATATCAGACGTTGCCTTGCTGTAGAAAGAAAGTTCTTCTTTATCATGGTCACGCACCCGCATTTCCTCTTCTTTAATGCCAAGTGATTTAAGCCAGTTTATACAGTAATCTTTCCAATATGCAAACCACTCAAGGTCAGTGTCTGGTTTACAGAAAAATTCAAGTTCCATCTGTTCAAATTCCCTTATGCGGAATATAAAGTTTCCAGGAGTAATTTCATTACGGAATGACTTTCCCACCTGTGCTATGCCAAATGGAACTTTTTTACGTGATGTACGCTGTACATTTTTAAAGTTTACAAATATGCCCTGTGCTGTCTCCGGACGAAGGTAAACAGTATTTTTAGCATCTTCTGTAACGCCCTGGAATGTTTTAAACATAAGATTAAACTGTCTTATATCTGTAAAATTGTGCTTGCCGCATGAAGGGCAGACAATATTATTTTCTTCAATATATGACTGCATCTCTTCGTTAGACCAGCCATCAATGCTGCTCTCCGGCTTAATTCCATTTGCTTCCATATAATCTTCAATAAGGTTATCTGCGCGGAAACGCTCATGGCAATCTTTACAATCCATAAGCGGGTCAGAGAAACTTCCCAGATGGCCTGATGCAACCCATGTCTGCGGATTCATAAGAATAGCACAGTCAATCCCAACATTATATTTGTTTTCACGTACAAATTTTTTCCACCATGCCTGTTTAATATTATTTTTAAGTTCCACCCCAAGATTGCCATAATCCCATGTATTTGCCAAGCCTCCATATATTTCTGAACCTGGATATACAAACCCTCTTGCCTTTGACAAGGCAACAATTTTGTCCATTGTTTTGTCCATTGTAATTCCTCCAATTATTTTTTACTTTTTTAAATATACCATCATAACATACGGATTTCAAGACAAAAAATCTGATGAATTAAAATGATGTGGCATATATCTTGCAATATATATAGACATAAATTTATCTATTTCTGCCATTACCTGGCCTGACACATTAAAACTGTACAGTTTCTGCGGCTGGCTTGATATAATATACTGTAGCGTATATCTGGCATCATGGCTTAATTTCAAAGGATAGCACTGTTTAAGTCCTGGCATTTTTTTTGCGCAGTCCTGGCATATAAGGCCTCCTTCTGACATATATACATCATATGCATCTGTGTTTCCACAGCGTATACACGAAAAAAGTCCTGGTCCTTCCCCCTGCTGTGACATAATACGCAGCTCAAATATCCTCCTTATAAGTTTTAATGGCACAAGTCCTGCCTGCAAAGCTTTAAATGTTATGTATAAAAGCAAAAGTTCCGCATCTGCCCGTATGTTTTCCCTGGTCAGGTATCTTGCAACTTCTGTAAAATATGATGCATAACATAAAGAATCATAATCATCTGCCAGGTTTCCAAAGTAGTTTTCTATTTCACCAGATTTTACTGAATATGCATTGCGGCCTTCATACACCTGAAAGCTGCCAAATGTAAAAGGTACAGTACATGCACAAAGGGCGCTGCTTTGTTTCCGTGCGCCCTGTGCAAATGCTGGTATCCTCCCACGCTCACGTGTAAGAATTTCAATTCTTTTGTCATACTCTTTAACTGGGGATGAGACCAGAACCATCCCTGTAAGTGTAACTGTTTCTCTCAACATTATCCCCCATATCTGCCGTATCCGCGTTGTTATGTGCTGTATAATCCACAGTGCTGCGGTATTTTAAGTAATCCTCAATTTTGCCTGAAACTGTAAACCTGTCCCAGCAGTCTTTCTCTTCCATAATTGCCACCATACCTTTCTACAGTCTGATGTCTGTGATAATATGATGGCTTTTATGGTATTTCAATATACTGGTATCTTCTGACAACAGGCTTTGTGTTTTAAACCAGATATTTTAATCCAGGTCTTTCTTGTTATAACCAAAGTTTTTAACCAGGAAATCACTGTTGCGCCAGTCTTTCTTTACCTTAACCCATAACTTAAGGTTTACCTTGCATGCAAGAAGTGATTCTATGTCCTGGCGTGCCTGGGTGCCTATCTTTTTAAGCATATTTCCCTGTTTTCCAATAATAATGCCTTTATGCGTGTTGCGCTCACATACAATTACTGCATCAATATCAACAATGTTTTTCTTTTTGCGCTCTTTCATAGTTTCTATTGCAACTGCTATACCATGTGGCACTTCATCATTGAGGTTTCTAAGCGTTTTTTCACGTATCATCTCTGCTACTATCTGGCGTTCCGGCTGGTCCGTTACCACATCTTCATCATAATACTGCGGGCCCTCTGGCAGATATTTCATAATTGTATTTATAAGGTCTTCTGTATTTTCACCATTTAAGGCAGAAACAGGAATAATTTCTGCAAATTCTGATATATCTTTATATGCATCTATAAATTTAAGGATTTCTGCTTTGCTTATGGTATCAATCTTATTAATAATAAGCATTACAGGTATTTTTGTACTATTAACACATTCTGCAATATGGCGTTCCCCAGCCCCTATATATGTTGTTGGCTCTACAACCCACAATATCAGGTCAACTTCTTTTAATGTCCTTTCTGCTACAGAAACCATATATTCGCCAAGCTTAGTTTTTGCCTTGTGTATGCCTGGGGTATCAAGAAAGACAACCTGTCCTTCTTTACATGTATACACAGTCTGTATACGGTTTCTCGTTGTCTGCGGCTTGTTGGATGTAATTGCTATTTTTTGCCCAGCCAGCTTGTTCATAAGTGTCGATTTGCCAACATTTGGCCTTCCTATAAGAGTTACAAACCCTGATTTAAAATTTTCCATTAATCCTCCACTTCATATAGTCTGGTAATACCACTATGATAATACCCGTATCTCTTCAAATATATCTGCATCATCTTTAATGTGTTTTTCATTGCCAATCACACATATACTGTTCTTTTCAGTAGCTGCCTTTATCACAGCAGCCATACGCCTGATGTCTTCTATGCTGCATGCCAGAATACTGTCCCGTTCTTTCTGTAACACATCATAGTCTGTTTTTCTAAAATATGCCATCATAGAACGGTTTCCTTTCATGCCTGGTGTAAGAGGCATATCTATATTGCTTATTGTCCCAATTATAGTTTTTGTAACTTCCCTCTCGTCAGCTTCATATCCTTCAAGATAATCTGCAGCAGCCTTATATACATCAAGTGTCTGGACAAGATTAGGGTCACGGTATGAGGCAAAGCACCACTGCTTTTCTCTTGTAAAACTGCATCTTACACCATATGCACCACCTTTTACACGCACTTCATTCCACAGATAGCCATAATTTAAGAGATGCTGTACAACCTTTAATACACCCAGGTCAGCATCACATACACTATCAAAAGAACCGCCCAGTGCAACATACTGTATTTCAGCAGGTGTTGTAAATGCCTCTTTTCCCTGTGAAACATCAGGTATATACTTTTCAAGGCATGACAGGCATATTTCTTCTCTTACAACCTGTTCAAATCCATTAAGCTCTGTTAAGAATGAAGGCATGGCATTTTTAAGAAGATTTAAGCCTTCATCTGTACATGTGCATGAAATAATTAATTTATCCTTTTTAAAAATAGCTTTAACAAATTCTTCGCAGCCTTTAACCAGCTTTTCTTTTTCTTCGTCAAAATTTTCATCAAGGCGCACAAGGTAATCATAATACCCAATGCCCGAAGAATAATCACTAAGCCATGCACTTTCTGAAAGACATGAATTGACACGCAGTGACGCTGCCTGGTGTCCAGATGCCATAATGCTCACTTTAAGCCTTGAACGGCTTTCTGCAACAACTTCACGCAGATGTTTTTCATCTTTAAATACTGTTTTAAACATCATCTCCGCTAAAAGCCTGAGTGAATTCTGCACCTGGCTTTCTAAAACCTTTGTACGCACTTCAAACTTAAGCTCATACTGGTCACTTTCACCCAGATGTGTATAAATTCCAAGGTCGGAAACAATTCCGCCCGTATAAAAGTTAGTTTCTGTGTCAAACTGGTTATAAGTGTAATTTTCTGTATCCATATAACCTAAAAGCGTTGCCAGAAAACTAATCTGCGGCACATATTCCTTAAGTTCATGTATATCAAAGAAAAGACTAAGATATATTATTCCATTGGAAGCAATATTGTGGTGCAGTGTCTTTATTCCGCAGATTTCAGTTTCTGTATTATAATAAGGCGCTGTTTTTTTATCTATATCTTCTCTGGAAAGCATAGGGATTTTTTCCAGTGCCTCCTTTGGTGACTGTTCTTCCTGGTATGCCTTTAAAGCCTTTGTATCTGCAATTAATTTTTCTATTTCCCCATCTGAAAGCCCTTCTTTATAACAGGCAAGTTTTTTCTGAAGTTCTGCTTCATTCCTGACAGCAAGCCCTGGATCCGGATTCATCTCAATAAGCAGTGAATGTGTGTTGTCAAGAAGGTATTCCTGTATTAATTTCTCATAGTAATCTGTAGAAAGCATCTCCCTTAAAAATGCGTAATACTTTTCATACTTAAGTGCAGAATACGGCTCATTATCATCATAAAGCCAGGTTTTTAAAGCCCGCTGGCTGTATACAAGTCCCTTTGGTATAGAGCCTGAATCAGCTTCACGCTCCTTAAATTCAGTTCCATTTAATGCTGCTTCAAGTGTTTTTCTGTCAATCCCGTTTTTTACAATGTCTTCAAGTGTTTCTCTTACTATCTTATAGAACTTGTCCCTGTCTCCAGGCTTTGCATTTTTAGTGCATACTGTAAAATAACTCTGCCTTAGTATATCACAGAATTCTGCATCAATATCAGTACCTATTCCTGCGTCAAGCAGCGCCTGCTTTATAGGTGCTCCTGGCATTTCAGCAAGCACATATGAAAGAAGTTCAAAAGCCCGGCATTTTTCCTGGTCCATTGTAATATCCATTGCAGCTGCATAAGCATAATATGTCTTTTCAGAACAGTCAGCATCTGTAGCCGCTGCATACTTTTCAGACATAACCCTCATGCTTTCAAACTTTTCCTGTTTATTTATCTCTGAATCCACCTCAATCTCTGGAAAGTCCTTTAAATAATTTTCATCCATCCATGCAAGGCGTTCTTCGATATCCATATCCCCATAAAGATATATATAACTGTTAGACGGATGATAATACTTCCTGTGAAAGTCCAGATATTCTTCATAACTTAAATCTGGTATAGCTTTTGGGTTCCCGCCTGATTCATGCTTATATGTGTTATCAGGAAACAGGCCGCTCATAATAAAACATTCCAGCACCCGTTCTTCTGATGAATATGCCCCCTTCATCTCATTATAAACTACACCATTATAAGTTAAAGGCGAATCCTTGCTTTCAAGTTCATAATGCCAGCCCTCCTGTTTAAATATCTCTTCAAAATTATAAATATTTGGATAAAACACTGCATCCATATAAACGTGCATAAGATTTTCAAAGTCCTTGTTATTGCAGCTTGCTACAGGATATAACGTCTTGTCAGGATATGTTACCGCATTAAGAAATGTATTTAAAGAGCCCTTTATAAGTTCAACAAATGGATCTTTTACTGGAAAGTTTTTTGAACCACACAATACTGTATGCTCAATAATATGCGGAATACCTTTGTCATCCTTTGGTGGTGTCCTGAAACTTATATTGAACACTTTATTATCATCTTCATTACTAAACACCAGGACTCTTGCATTACTAAGCTTATGGCGCAGCTTAATTACAAAGCTGTCTGCTTCTTTAAGATATTCTGAATTTTCAACAATATACGCCTCTGGTATTTTTACTTCATCTAAATTTTTAATGCTTTTTGCCATTACTGTCTGTCCTCCATTCCAAAACCCCGCCTGTAAGGACAGAAGGGGTTAAATCTATATATATTATATACTTAAAGTGCCCTGGACATTCAGGTACACAAGTTTTTGTTTCTGAAGTATTGCCCGTCATCTGTTAAATACTGTATAGTGGTCAAAAATAGTATACCGGTTTTTACCTGCTTTTTTCGATTTATAAAGACACTCATCAGCCTTTTTATACAGCATCTCAAATGTCTGTCCATCTTTAGGACCTATCGCAATTCCTACACTGCTTGAAATTTTTACAGTATTCACACCATCTGAATATTCCCTCCGGTTCTCTTTGCATACCTGTTCAGCATGGTCTTTAATAAACTTCATCAGGCTTTCCTCATCAAATGCATCATATACTGCACATACAGCAAATTCATCTCCGCCAAGCCTTCCAACATATGCATTATCATGAAAAATTTTTGTAAGTACATTAGCTGTATCAGCTATAGCTCTGTCACCAAAAATATGGCCAAGTGTGTCATTGACATTTTTAAAATTGTCTAAGTCTACCATATAAAATATATAATGTCTGCCATCATGTCCGCTTTTCAGGATTTCTGTAATCCTTGCCTCTATAGTCTTTTTATTAAGTATGCCTGTAAGCAAATCATTTTCTGCCCTTTTCACAAGATTTTTTTCCATAGATACCTGTTTATTAACATTGGCAATCTTACCTATAAAACGCAGGCACTGGCCTATCTCATTTCTGGATATTTTACCTGTAATGCGGAACCAGCCATATCCGCCATTAGTATGTAAAAGCCTTATCTCCGCTGAAAATGTATCTCTTGTACTGTCAAAGAACTCATGCAGCCTGCCTCTTACTGAAACATCTTCTTTATGTACGATATCATATATATCATATACTGCATCACCCATCAGGGTATTAAACTGTTTTCCAAAAAGATGTTCAAAGTCACCATATACTTCAAATTTTTTAGGATTAAAAGTATATTCAAAAAGTATAATACTATCCTGCTTATCTATAACCTCGTATTTGTCCAGAAGCTCTGTTGTCTTTTCCCTGGACCTGATAATATAGAAGAGAAGTCCGGATACCAGGGCTATCCCTGCCAGCAGTATCTTAAAAATCACCTTATTTGCTTTGGAAAAAATACTTTCTTCCAGACTAGTCTTATACCCTCTGGAAATATAGGCAATATAAAAGCCATTTATGCCAGATGGTACACATGCAGAAGTATAGTGCTGGCTGTTATAATTATATTCTACAAATATCTCTTTCTGTTTACGTATCTTATCTAATATATCATCAAAATGGATATTTTTCATAGTTATGCCACATGCCTTTACAAAAGCAAAATAACTTGTTTTCTGTTCACCAATAAACTCCGGAATGTTGCTGCTGCCGTACATAAGCCTTCCCTCGCTGTTTAACACAGCAGTGCAAATGCTGCTGCCAGAAACTTTCTGTCCAATATAACTGCTTAATGTGCTTTCAAGAAAAGAAGCAGATAAAACAGCTTTTATCCTTTTATCTTTATCCATCACTGGCATATACATGCACAGTTCACTTTTTCCATCATGGTTTTGTGTAAGTTCACTGGCAACTGTAACCTGTCCATTAACAGCATCTTTGAACCCAGGTTCTTTTTGTATATCCCTGGCTCCAGATTGCCCATAAATAACAGAGCCATTTATATCTATAAGCGCAATATTGTCAAACAAGACATTGTATGGAGACAACAGTCCATTTAATTTATTTTTCTTGTTTATATTTATATCTGAAAGATATGTACTAATAATTGATAGCTCTTTTTCACACCCTTGAAAAAATTCTTTAAGATAGTCTGATATAATCCGGGCATTATTTATATGCATTTCTCTTTTTATTTTCTGTGAAGTTTTATTTATATCATGAAAATAATAAAAGAAAATGACAATAATCAGTATAGTAGATATAGCTGCTATGGTATAACAGATACGTGAAAATTTAGATTTACTATTTTCCATAATTTTCTCCAATTACACTTCCAGTTATGCTGCTATAAAATAGTATATCACACTAATAAAATTATTGCCACTTTTATTTAATTTTTGATAGAGTAACTTTACCTGGGTAACGGCCAGACCGCTTCCTAAAGTTACACTTATTTATGGTGCCCCGGTAGCGGTTGTGGTATGTGCAGATAAAAGCAAGGCATGGAAACGTCCATTTGACGGCATGGTAACGACAGATATTGATGCCTCCATTCTGACTGACCACATGATGCTTATGGCCACAGAGCTGGGACTTGGCAGCGTATGGATCTGCTATTTTAAGCCGGATGTATTGAAACAAGTGTTAGAACTGCCGGAAAATCTGGAGCCGGTAAATATCCTTGCATTAGGATATCCAGCAGAACCAGAGGCAGACAAAGACAGGCACAGCCAGACGAGAATACCAATGGATGAGTTAGTACAGTACAAATAAGTTAAGACGAAAAAATACGGATAGGCTGAAATTACTCTAAGGAAATCCAGAATTTGCAGATCAGGACACATTTGTTTGCCAATTCTTCCTCAAATTTTTATCCATTATCTGTTTATCTTCCAAAAGAAAGGGAAAAAGCTATTGCGGAGCTTCAATATGTAATAGACCACCACAGTGAGGATGAGACGGCATCATACCGGGCGGGGCTGAAATCATTAGGGTAAAAGATAAATTTAATAAAGTAGAATTGATTAAGGAGTGATTTTTTTGAGGGAATTACTCCTTATTTGTATTATGATTTTTTCAGAAACGGAAAAATGAAGATATTTTACAAGACGCAGTTCATAATAAGGGGTAAAATAGGTGTGACAAGGAGGAAATCCATATGAAAAAGGAAACAAGGACAGTGGTGTATGATGATGGGTTAAGGCTGGAGGCATACCATTTTGAAGGGATCCGGCACCCGTTTCCCAACCATTTCCATGAACATTATGTGATAGGCTTCGTGGAGGACGGCACACGCAGGCTTTCCTGCAGGAACAGAGAATATTCTATAGAAAAAGGCAGCATCGTATTGTTTAATCCGGGGGACAGCCATGCTTGTGTGCAAAGTGATGATGGTACATTTGATTACCGTGGGTTTAACATTGCAAAAGAGGTCATGCTTGATCTGGCAGAGGAAGTCAGCGGGAAACGGCAGCTTCCGGGATTTTCAGAGAATATCATTTATGATGATGAAGCTGCCTTTTATCTGAGGCGGCTGCATGAGATGGTTATGAAAGGAAATGATGATTTTGGGAAAGAGGAAACTTTATTGTTCCTGATTTCACTGCTTATCCAAAATTATGGGCAGCCCTTCCCAAACTGTATCCCAGAGTGCAGCGGGGAGATTGAAAAAGCCTGTGAGTATATGGAGCAGCATTTTACAGAGCGTATATATCTGGATCAGATATGCCGTTATGCGGGGCTTAGCAAATCAACGCTGCTGCGTGCCTTTACTAAGTCAAAGGGCATCACGCCATACCGTTATCTTGAGACAATCCGTATTAATGAGGCGAAAAGACTATTAGCAGAGGAAGTGCCGCCTGTGGAGGTGGCTATCCGGACGGGCTTTTCAGACCAGAGCCATTTCACGAACTATTTTAACCAGTTTATCGGGCTTGCTCCGGGCATTTACCGTGAAATTTTTTCAGAAAAGGATGGGGATGGCAGACAGATGGAAAGGAAGAATAGATCTGATGGGAAATAGGAGGATAGCCGGGCATTTGGCAGCATTGTTTCTGGCCTGCCCGCACCGGCTAAAAACTGCGGGCCACAGGCAGGAGATAACTTTCGTTCTGACAGGGCTGTGCGGGGTTTGCCTGTATTATCTGCTGGAGAATACCGCCTCACCTATACAATGGCTTCTAATGTGGGTGTCATCATATCAGTTGCACCACTTTTCACAGCTGTGTTGTCACATCTGTTAATGAAGCCGGAAGGGAAACTGAGGATAAATTTCTTTATTGGTTTTGTGGTGGCGATGGCTGGTATTTACCTTATCAGTTTTAACGGCCGGGAGCTGGAGCTGGACCCCATAGGGGATATGCTGGCGGTTCTGGCAGCCGCAGGGCTTTCCATTTCTGAGTATCATGGAAAGGGGCGTGGGCTGGATGAATATTAAAGCCTATCTTTACTGTTGCTATCAAAAGGAGGAGAAATCCTCCAAAAAACAGGAGGATTTGAGAAATGGATTTACAGAATGAAAAATGTGTCATGGTAATTGACGAAAACCTGCCACTTGGTATCATTGCAAACACAGCAGCGATTATGGGAATCACGATGGGGAAACAGATGCCGGAGATTGCCGGTGCGGATGTATATGACAGGACAGGAAATAAACATTTGGGGATTACCAGTTTTCCGGTGCCAATCTTAAAGGGAAACGGAGAGGTCATCAAGACGATCCGTGAAAGGTTGTATGAACCGGAATTTTCCGGTTTGACGGTGGTGGACTTTTCGGACTTGGCGCAGGGGTGCAAAACCTATGATGAATTTATCAAAAAAATGAAAGATGTATCAGAAACAGAACTGAATTATTTGGGGATTGCCATTTGTGGGCCGAAAAAGAAGGTCAATAAATTAACCGGAAGTATGGCATTGTTGAGATAAAAAGTTCTTTCCTTTCGTCTGTGTGTATGTTATAATATATTAAATATGTAAAAACAGACAAAGGAGGCATCATGGAACAGATTTCATTAAAGATAGGAGAGCGTCTGAAAGAAATCCGTAACACAAGGCATCTTACGCTGGATGAGGCTGCGGAGCTGACGGGAGTAAGCAAGCCGATGTTAGGGCAGATTGAGCGGGGGCAGTCCTCGCCTACCATTAACGTACTGTGGAAAATTTCAACAGGGCTGAAGATACCGTTATCCTTTTTTTGCAGACAGATGGAAACGGAGTATACGGTTGCCGGGCTTTCGGAAAAAGAAATGATTACGGAGGAAGATGGGGGAATGAGGGCATACCCGCTGTTTCCTTTTGATCCGGCAAGGAATCTGGAAGTATTTTATATTGAGTTTGATGCAGGGGTAACGCATGATTCCCTTCCCCATGTGGTGGGAGCAGAGGAATATATTTTGCTGGTGCAGGGGACTTTGAAAATGGTAATAGGCGGGAAGGAAGTGTTTTTGCAGAAAAGGCAGTCCATACGGTTTGGGGCGGATGTCCCGCATGCATATCATAATGTTTTAGATGAAGTGTGTACTGTTTACAACGTAATTTTTTATCCAGACAATTAAAGGAGGAGAACAATGGCAATCGAAAAGGTAAAGGCATATTTCAGGGAATATGGCATGGAGGAAAGGATTCAGGAATTTGATGAATCCAGTGCAACAGTGGAGCTTGCCGCCAAAGCATTACACTGTGAGCCTCAGAGGATAGCAAAGACACTTTCTTTTATGCTGGAAAATGAGGCGGTGCTGATTGTGGCGGCTGGGGATGCGAAGATAGACAATCCAAAATATAAGGCAAAATTTGGTACAAAGGCAAAAATGCTTTCAATGGATGAGGTGGAAACATTGGTGGGACATGCGGTGGGTGGAGTTTGCCCGTTTGCGGTAAATGAGGGTGTGAAGGTATATTTGGATGTATCATTAAAACGCTTTGATACAGTTTTTCCTGCCTGCGGCAGTTCCAACAGTGCGATAGAGCTTACCATTCCGGAGTTGGAGGAATATTCAGGATATGTGGAATGGGTGGATGTCTGCAAAGGGTATTAAGAAACATGTAAGATCGTCGCTATGGTTTATGCCATATGCGGCGATTTGAATTTTTCCTTATATTTCAAATGGTGGTTTAGCATTGGAATGAAAAAGTTAAATAATAATAAATTTCACACCCGAAATTCCGTATTTGACACCCATTCCAACGATAAATAAAAATAAAAAGCCGATATAATAATGATAAGGCTTTTGCCTGTATATTTTGTAAAAGAGAAGGGAAATTGTTAAAATTATGAAAATAGCGGTTTGTGATGATGATAAAGCGGCAAGGGGGCATATTGTTTCACTGGTAAAAGAGCAGATACAGGACGCAGAAATTATGACTTTTGCAACAGGGGAAGAAATGCTGAAAGCACAAAATAATTTTGACATTTCTTTTCTCGATGTGGCAATGAGGGAGATATCGGGAATGGACGTTGCAAATCATATCCGGCAGAAGGAACAGGGAAACACAAAGAGCATTATTATCTTTGTGACAGGCTATGAAAAATATATGAACCAGGCATTTGATGTGTCAGCATTCCATTACCTGTTAAAGCCCATTGATGAAGAAAAGTTCCGTAATGTTTTTGGGCGTGCGCTGAACGAGCTGTATGCAGCGGAGGAACGGACAAAACGGTATATTTTAGTGAGAAACTCCGGCACACAGCAGAAAGTTTATATAAAAGACATTTATTATATTGAGAGTGCGAATAAAAAAGTGATTATCCATACAAGAGCGGGCATACTGGACAGTTATGGAAAAATGGACGAATGGGAGCAGATGACAGGCAGCAGTTTTTACCGCTGCCACAGGTGCTATCTTGTGAATATGGAGCAGATTGTTTCCTATAATGCCGATACAATTAAAGTTGCAAATGGAGATAAACTGATACTTGCACAGAAGAAATATAACGATTTTATCAGGCAGTATATGAAATACGCAAAGGATGGAGGGATTGTTAATGTATGAAACAGGGCTGTCTGTTTCTATATACCTTGTAAACAGTATCGCGGGCAGTATCTATATGCAGAAATTTCTCAGGGAAAAGTATCAGAAAAAGATTGTCCTGCTTGCATGGACGGGCCTGTATTTCATTATCCAAAATTTGATATTTTATAGAATTGACCGCCTTGATCCTTTTAATGACCTTATAGGAGTGCTTGCGGATATAGTATTTGTTTTACTTTTTCAAATGCTGTTATATAACAAAGATTTCCTGAAGCAGTTATTTGTGGCTGTTAGTTTTGTTGCAGGAAAAGAGATAATCAAATATATCATAGTGGTCATAAATTATGGCCAGGGTTGGATTATCAGTAAATTTTCAGTAGTTTTATTAAAGAAGATAACTACTATGAAAGAAGTTGAAATCTGGTGTTGTGTTTTTGATATCACTAGAGGACTTGTCCTTGTTTTATTATATGCTTTATTTTTGAGCGTGTATTTTTCCATAATCAGCAGAAAATTTGTCAGAAAAGATTATCAGTTCCAGATACATGAATATGCTTTTTTAATACTTCCGGGTGTTGCAACTTTATGTATTTCTATCACCCTCAAAACTCTGGTTTTTATTGTAGAAAATGGAATGACAATCATTATGTTTGAGAAAGTGCCTGCAATTATGTTTTGGGTGCCTTTTATTTGTCTTTTGCTGTTGGGGACTAATATAGCTTCTGTCATACTCTTTCAAAAGCTGATACAGTTAGGCGAAGAAGAACGAAAGAGGTCCATATTGGAAAATCAAATGATACAGATGCAGCGGGAAATTGAAGAAATACAAGATATATATGCCGATATGAGAGGGTTCAGGCATGATTTGAGGGGTCATTTAGAAAGCATAGCGGCAGTTGTCAGAAGAACCTCTGGAAAGGACAGGGAGGAACTTGACAATTATATTGAAAAAATGAAAATAACAGCCAGCAGATTAGACTTTGCATATAGGACAGGAAACCCGATTACAGATGTTATCATACATCAAAAGAAGCAGGAAGCAGAAAAGAAAAATATATCTTTTGAAGCAGATTTTCTTTATCCTGGTAAGCAGCAGATAGACGTTTACGATATAGGGATTGTGCTGAATAATGCATTGGAAAACGCAATTGAAGCAGGCAGTACGGTTCCTGGAAAGAAAAGTATCAGTCTGCGTTCTTACATGAAAGGAAATTTGTTTTTTATTGAAGTGGAAAATGATTTTTTAAGTGAAATTATCTTTGATAGTGAAACGGGGCTGCCAGTCAGTAGCAAAGAGGACAGGAAACTTCATGGTCTGGGCATGGAGAATATACAAAGATGTGCTAAAAAATATATGGGCGATATAGACATAACAATTCACGATATGGGGGATAGAAAGAAGTTTCATCTTACCATTATGATGTATGAAAAGTATTTCACTCCCTAAATTTCGTAGTTCACGCCATATCTATGACCGTCAGGATAAAAAAATACGATAAGTAAAGTAGAAACTGTTAATGTACTAAAAAAAGGAGGATTATTATGGCAATTACAGGAATTGGAAACGGTTACAATAATGCGTATGAAAACACTTATGTTTCACAGAAAAATGAGGAGGTAAAGCGGGCAGAAACAAAGGAAACTTCGCCTGCACAGACAGGAAAAGCAAAGAGTGCAGTAAGCAGCGATGTGTCAGATTATTATTCTTATCTTGCAAAGAAGTATGATTGTGTTAAGAATGGAAATGTCGCAATTTCAGGTGCATATTTAAAAGAGTGTGCAAAGAATGCTGACAAGGCAAAAGAACTGGAAGAAAACCTTGCTTTCTACAAGGAGAGTTATAAGAGCGGATACGAAAGTGCAAAGGCAAATGCAAGGGCAATCGGTGCAAGACTGACCAATTACTCAGAAAGCTGGAACATTGACAGTACAGGAAATATAGTCATGCAGGCTTCAACGACTGTGGTGTCTGATACAAAGGGGTGGCGTGAATTGAAAGAGGAGCGTGACGAACATATCAAGGAAAAAAGAGAGCAGGAAGAAAAAGAGAAAAAGTTAAAGGAGAAAAAGGAGGAGCGACAGGAGCGATTAGATAGAACAAAGGAAGATTCCGTGGCATATACCGTTGAAGAAATCAGAGAAAAAGATATGGTATCAGAGGATGCTGTATTGATACAGAATGAAAGACTGGATGATGCTTATTATCCTAAGTTTGATATGAACATTTAGGATAGGGGCACTTGGTTGAAAAGCTCTGCCTGCCATCTCTATATGTAATGGCAGGCAGATGTATATTTTAAGGTAAGCAGGTTATTTTTAAGGAGGATAAGATATGTCAATAAATATAACAGAAAGACAACTGCCACATCAATACGAAAAATATGTTGTTGATATGGATAGGGTCAAACAAAAAATAAAACAGGCAGATAAGGACAATACCACAGTTACAGGGAATGATACTGTGGATATTTCAAAAGCTGGCCGTAATGCTCTGGAAAAGAAGATATCTGCATTAAGCAGAGCAGGACAGAATAAAGCTGCCGGCAAACTTTCTTCTGTCAGTTCTTTCAGTGTTATGAGTGATTTTGAAAGAGCAGTATCAGCGGAAAAGGAAGAAGGGGTAAAGAGTAATACCTTTGACTATCATGTTAATCAAATGGTATCAGCTTACAAAAGGATGCGGAATGGCATAGAGGAAAAATATACTGATACAGACAGGGAACAGCAATATTATGTTGCCGATGATGGAAGTATACAGAAATTAACCAAAGAGAAAAAATTAGAAATGCTGGACAAAGCCTATGAAAAGCATAGTAAATTTATGGCAGCCAGTACAGAAATATGGAGTAATCTGCAAGATTTTAAGCCACAGATAACATATCATTCTAAGAGTGCTGGCACAGCAAAATCCTTTTCCGCAGACAATACAGGAAAAAGCGGGATTGAAGAGCAGGCTTATCAAGCATTTATGTCTGCTGTCAATAGTGAGAATATAAGATTATTGCAACAGTCAAAAGGTGGTTTAAACAATATCAAACTTGGTTTAGGTATCTCAACATCTGCAAGAAATGAGTTGAATCGTATTTGGGATTATAATACAAACTTATAATGAGTAAGCGTAAAGCCCACTCTTTTAAGTGTGGGCTTTAAGCGGATTCCAAACTAAATTTTAACCAGTTATGCACATTTCCATTTTAATTGACCGTGAATAATAATAACTACTTTCTTTTTAGATATTTCTGCCATTTGGAGATTGACAGATAAAGCAGGAACCAAATAATACAATGTGCCATAAGAATAAGCATGTCTTTTAAAATCATTGGCTTATCACTGTTAGCCAGATTCATAATTCCTTCAAAGGCTGCACTGGATGGCACAAAATAACAAAGCACTGGAATCAGGCCGTCTGCCGCCAGCAAATAGGATACCAATGGCACTGCCATAAATATAATCATAATAATTTTAATATAAACAACGCCCACCATCAGGTTTTCAGACAATGTCATCAACTTAACGATTAC
>DKXQ01000183.1 GCA_002493085.1 Lachnoclostridium sp. UBA7122 | reverse complement strand
TTAATTTTATGAGGTTATCCTGGTGAATAGTAACAGATACTTGCATTGTCCAATATTATGTGCTACAATAAATTCAACAATTTAGGGACAGACATATGGGAGGATGCTGTGTTATATGAAAAATTTAAAAGTATTAACTAAAATGTCGCTTGTAGGATGTGTAGTAATGGCCTTTATTGTATTTAGCATCTGTTTTTCAATTACAAATATGAAATCTATTGAAAACCAGGCAGTTAAGGCTATAGAACAATATATCAGGGCAGATTACGACAATAATATAAAAAGCCAGGTTGATTTAGCAATTTCACTTCTTGACACTTACAACGCTGATATACAGGCAGGGATTTACTCTAAAGAAGAGGGGATGAAACTGGCTGCGGACAAGTTAAGGGATTTACGGTATGGCGAAGATGGATACTTCTGGGCTGACCAGCCAGATGGCACAAATGTTGTCCTGCTTGGCAGTGATACCGAAGGAACAAACCGTATGGACACAAAAGATGTGACTGGGTTTGCAATGGTAAAGGATTTTATTACAAATGCTGTAGAGAAGGGAAGCTATTATAGTGATTACCAGTTCCCTAGGGAAGGCGGCACAGAACCAGTACCTAAAAGAGCATACACAGAGTATTATGAACCATTTGACTGGGTAGTGGGGACAGGCAATTATACAGACCATATTGACAGCCAGATTGCTTCAAGCATAGAGAAAGCTGACAAGTATACAAATGGAAAAGCAATGATATTTTTAGCTGTCTGTATCGCATTTGCAGCAGTAATTATTTTGTTTTTGGCATATATAATTATTAATATAACAAAACCTTTAAAAATTGTAGGTGATAACCTTAAGAAAATGTCAGAGGGTGACTTTTCTGTACAGATAGAAGATGCACTTTTAAAGCGCAAAGATGATTTTGGAGTTCTTTCAAATATTGCTGAAAGGATGCGTGACAGCATAGGAGGACTGGTCAGCAATGTCAAGGAAGAAGCACGGATGATAACGGAAAGTGTAAATGGAATACAAGAGAATATGGAGAGCCTTAATAATGAAATTGATGATGTATCATCAACAACTGTACAGCTTTCATCTTCAATGGAGGAAACATCAGCAGCATCATCTGATATAAATGGAATGACAAAGGAAATTGAAGAGGCTGCAAGAAATGTTGCAGAACGTGCATCTGAAGGGGCAGAACATGCACAGGATATACATAAAAAAGCTTCAAATGCAAAAAACTCTACTGATGAAACGAAAAACAGCCTTGTGAAACAAAAGGAGATAATAAAAAACAGTCTTAATAAGGCACTTGAAAAAGTAAAAGTTGTTTCAGAAATTTCAACACTGGCAGAGTCCATTATGGAAATAACTACACAAACAAACCTGCTTTCACTTAATGCAAGTATTGAAGCAGCAAGAGCAGGGGATGCCGGGAAGGGATTTGCAGTTGTCGCTGATGAGATAAGGAAGCTTGCAGAAGCCTCACAGAATAACACAGAAAATATTAAAAAAGTGACAGAACAGGTAAATGAATCTGTTGAAAGCCTTGCAAAAGATTCTGAATTACTGCTTTCATTTATTGACACCCAGATTATGGACAGTGTGCAGCTATTTGATGATATTGCAAATGATTATAATGAAGATGCAAAAGAAATTGATATGCTTGTGGCAGATTTCAGTGCAATTTCAGAAGAACTTCTTGCTTCCATTAGCAATATTACTGATTCTATAAGCGGGATTTCACAGGCGGCAAATGAAAGTGCAACAGGCACTGCAAATATTGCGGAGCGTATTAACAATGTAGTACATACATCAGATTCTGTGAATACTTCATTAAAAGATGCTAACAGTCTTGTAGAAAGTCTTAATGAAGCAGCAGACAAATTTCAATTATAAAACCATCAGTATCATCCCTGCAGGAGTATTCTGCAGGGATGATATTTACATTAAAAATAATCTTCTGCTTTTTTTCCGCTTCCGCCATGTTTAGAATTATAACAGCGTACTACCGCACGTATCCCTTTATGGCTCATATATGGCAGCATAAATGAAATACATTCCCAGTCTCCATTAGACTGCATAATCATAAGAGCATGTTCATCTATATCTGCACATGTAAGGTGACTGGATGGTTTGTGTTTTCTTGCAGCATTTATCTGTTTTTTTGTGAATTTTATTTTTTTGCCAGTAGTCATGTCAACCGAGCCAGCCCACCCGGCATTTTTGGAAGCAGGTATAATTTTTTTTGTGCCTTTTTCTGACATATAGGGAACAAAAAATTCTATCCATTCCCATACCCATATTTTATCTATCAATGCTAATGCCATTTTGTCTGCCTGTGCAGAAGTAATAGTATCATTCTTACTATTGGCACTGCCTCTTTGCGTTTTAATAATATCTTTTTTTACTTCGCTGTAACTGCCATTTGACGCCCCTGCTGTATAACTTCCTGTAAAAATTCCAGTAAATGTTATTGCAACAGTTAAAACAGCAATTAATACTGTACTTGCTATAGTCTTTTTATTATTATTTATATTCATAATTGCCTCCAGCCTTTCTTTTAATAATTTTTTATTTTCACTTAGAGTAAGCGTAGCAGTGTGCTCTTTGTAAACACCTGGCGCTGCCATAGCATTTAAAAGGGTTTTTGCATACTCTTTATATTCTTTAACAGATTCCAAACGTGCTGTTACCGCTTCATCGCACGACAGCTCACATAAACGGTTAATGCTTCTTACAGCGGCATAAACAAGAGGATTAAACCAGTGGATACAGGTAACAGCCTGGATTATCCACTTATAGTACATATCTTTTCTCTTATAATGCATCAGCTCATGTAAAATAGTGTAATAAAATTCCTGTCCAGACAAGCTGGTATTTGGCAAAACAATACAGGGATGAAAAAATCCTATAAGCATAGGAGATGCAATAATTGGATTAACCCATAAGTCAACAGCATTATGGATGTTTAATGAAGCCTCAGCTAAAGACAGAGTTTCTAATTGGCTAATATTATCTATGGGTGTGCTGCCTGCCTGGACAAATTTTACAAAACTCCGGTATACTGTAACTTTGTAAAGAAAAAGCAGCAATGTTATCAATATCCAAAAGATGCAGATATATTCTTTTACATTCCAAATTGTTTCTAAAATATTATTTCTTTGCATTGTCTGCTTATCTTGTCTGTTTCCAGAAGTTTTTATGGTATCTGTTTTTGTGTTATCTTGTAATGTAAAACTGTCTGGCTCTTTTTGCCCAGATAAAATTTTAGATGCATTTGCACTGTCAGGGCTGGTAACGTTAGTCTGTACAATATTGTATATATGTTTTGCCAAATGTTTCATCAGATTTTCTTCTGGTGCAAAAGGCAGTAAAAGCCGGACAATGGCAACAATCCAGATATAATAATGCCATTTAAAATTTATTTTTTTATAAAATACCAGATTGACAAAAAAAGTCAGTATAACAACCAATCCTCCTGCCACAGACAGTGACAGCACAAGAGAGAGGATTGCCCATGCCATTTATTCCACCTCCAGTATTTTTTTAAGTTCAGCGTACTCTGTTTCTGTCAGCATTTCGCTATTTACAAGCTGTGCTACAAGCCCCTGGACATCCCCTTTGTATACTCTGTCCACAAAATTTTTAGTCTGCACAGACTGAAATTCCTGTTCTGTTATTAAAGGAATATACTCATTTTTCCGTCCACGTTTATTTGCTTTTAAATACCCTTTATCCATTAAGCGGGACAGAAGAGTAATTAAAGTATTTTTCTGCCAGTTTATTCCAGTGTTTTGCAGCGCATCTGTTATTTGTGCAAACATCAGTGGACAGTTACTTGTCCAGATAATCTTCATAATTTCCAGTTCAGCATCAGATATTTTTTTATTTTCCATTATAACTTTTGATAAGTCCTTTCTTTTTTATATGACAACATGTTGTATTACTTATAATAACATTCTGTCATATAAAAGTCAAGTATAAATTCTAGGGCAATACGAGGTTGATTTAAAGATTACATAAAAAGGGGGCTGGTTAATACCAGCCCCTGTATAGATTTTAGAAACAGCATTATATTAGCGTTTATTGCTTTTTCTCCATATTTTAAGTTTTTCTGCATCAGCAATGAGCTTGTCCCTGAAGTCAGGATGTGCTACTGATATAATAGCCTCTGCCCTCTGCCATGATGAAAGTCCTTTTAAATTTACTATTCCATATTCTGTTACAAAATAGTGTACATTGGCACGGGTATCAGTAACGATTGAACCGTTGTCTAATGTAGGTTTGATGCGGGATTCAACTGTACCATCTTTTTTAGTAAATGTTGAAGACATGCATATAAAGCTTTTGCCGCCTTTTGAAAGATATGCGCCAAGCACAAAGTCAAGCTGCCCGCCGGCACCGCTTATCTGCTTTGTCCCTGCTGATTCTGCATTTATCTGGCCATAGAGGTCTATATCAACAGCATTATTTATAGACATAAAATTGTCAAGGGCTGAAACAGAACGTATGTCATTGGTATAGCTTACAGGAGCACTCATACATTCAGGATTGTCATTGACATAGTCATAAAGTTTTTTTGTACCTGCTGCAAATGCATATACCTGGCGTCCCTTATCAATTGCTTTCCTGCTGCCTGTAATCTTTCCTGCTTTTGCAATATCAACAAATGCATCTACATACATTTCTGTATGTACACCAAGGTCTTTTAAATCTGACTGTGCAATAAGTGAACCTACTGCATTTGGCATGCCGCCAATTCCAAGCTGTAAGCATGCACCATCTGGTATTTCGTTAACAATATATTTTGCAACTGCCTGGTCGGTTTCAGTAGCAGCACCGCCTCCGCCAAGTTCATCAATAGCAGGGTTGTTACCTTCAACAATCATGGAAACATCACTTATATGTACAGCTTCTTCAAAACCGCCAAGGCATCTTGGCATGTTTTTATTAACCTCTACAATTATAACTTCTGCTTTTTCACAGCATGCTGCCATATGTGAAGCATTAGGCCCGAAATTGAAGAAACCATGTTCATCCATAGGTGCAACCTGGAACATAGCTACACGTGATGGTGTTGCAATATCACGGTAGTACCTTGGCAGTTCACTATAGCGGATAGAGGCATAATAAGAAAATCCCTGTGAGATTGCCTTTCTTTCAATACCACCCATATGCCATGAGTTCCATGCAAAGTGTTCTGCAGGATTGTCAATTTTGTAAATTTCTGGAACATGGCAAAGTATGCCTCCCCTGATATTTACATCATATAGTTCTGGCAGACGCTTTGCAAGCGCAGCATCCAGTGCTACAGGTGTACCTACACACCATCCAAAGTCTACCCAGTCGCCAGAGTTTACAACTTTTACTGCCTCATCTGCAGTAGTGAGCTTTTGTGAATACATTTCTTTGTAATCCATAATTTACCTACCTTCCTTAATATTGTATAAGTGTTCCATCTACTGGTTTGTATTATAACATGTTTTTAGTTTAAGCGCAATTAAGTTTCCTGATTTGGACAACACAGCTTTATTCCTGCGAAGGCAAAGTGAGGATGTGCAAGCTTGCCTGTATCATCTATTTGACTTAGGAACTGCAAATAATTAAAT
>DKXQ01000109.1 GCA_002493085.1 Lachnoclostridium sp. UBA7122 | reverse complement strand
TTAATATTAAAAAATATTAGGAGGTTTATTGATGCAAGGTAAAGAAAATTCTGAAAAAAACTTTTTAACAGTTTTTGGTACATTAATTAGTAATTATTTTGGAGTTTTATATCCAGCATTAATTTTATTTACTATTGTAATGTTTTTGGACTATATTTCTGGCATTTTAGCATCTCGAAAAGAAGCAGTGGAGAGTCCTAATAATATAAAATATGGTGTAAGTAGTAAAAAAAGTATTTTAGGAATATATAAAAAAATAGGATATATATTAACTGTTTTTGTAGCTATAAGCGCAGATTATGTAATTTTTTGGTTTTCTAATGAAATTGGAATATCTATAAAAGGAAATACATTATTTGGATTATTGGTAACAGTTTGGTTTGCATTAAATGAAGTAATATCAATTTTAGAAAATGTAGAACGTATGGGAGTGGAATTACCTTTATTTTTAGTAAAATTTTTAAATAAAACGAAAAAAAATATGAATAATAAAAAGAAATAATTAATATTGTAATTTTATTTATAGAATTCATAAGATATTGGGTATTTTAAGATTGGAAGCCCTGGAGGAGGCATTTTCTGGAACTGCAAAAGACCAGGACGGATATTATTTTTAGTAATAATAAACTTCCCTGTTGTTTACAGCAGGGAAGTTTTTACGCTTCTGTAATTACTTAAAAGCATATTAAAACTTAGCTTTCAGTATCAAATAAATCTTTTAAAAACTGTTGGACATTAAATTTTTCTGCTTTTGCTGCCTTTGTCACTAAAGATATCCAATATTTCATTCTGTCTTCCAAGTCTGTATTTATATCATTCCATGTAATTAAAAGAGTTTTATCATCTGTGGACATAACAATTTCTTCCACCCTGTTTTTATAAACTGCCAATTGACCATACTTTTTGGGTAATTTTTCATATATCTGTCCATTTAACTCAAAGTCAATCTTTCCACCTGCTGAAAATGGGTCTCTCATGGAAGATGAAACTACACCATGATTAGCAACTAGCCAAAGCGTAAACCGTTCATATTTGTCTGGGCTGTTACTAAACAATTCTGGAAATAATGCAAATCCCTGTGCAATTAACTCATTTCGTTCTTCTCTGGAAAGCGTTTTCCACATACGTATCTTTGCTGGTATATCTCCTTTAGAAGCATCTTCTCCATTTACCCACCACAAAGATTCTCCAGGTTTCAATATAGAGCGGAAGTATTTAACTACAGGCTCAATAGGATTATCAAGTTTTCGCATTTCATCATAAGTAATTCTCATTTTATCAAAAATAGTTTCGCCCTTTTCCAGTTCCATATCAATTTTATATCTTGGACTGTGAGTTACGGCAATATCACATAAACATTCCTCATATCTGCGTGTTCGGAATTCTGCCTGTTTATGCAATTTTCCAAATAAAATAAAAATATGTCTGACATCTTCTACTCTGGTTCCTTCAGCAACACTTCCACCTATTATCGTCCATTTATCATCCTTTGTAGATTTGACTTCCACACCATAATATTTTGCTGCTATAATATCAGGAAATCTTTGCCCGCTAATAATTTCTATAGTATTTTCAAATATTGTGCCTTTAGCAACAATATCAAGTACCATTTTTACTTCTGGTTCTAATTTCTGTGCACCTTTTGATAAATAATATTCGGGCTCTGCTTTTGCTTTATCATTCATATATTGGCACATATTATTACACAGCAATTCAAATTCTTCTAACGAAGGTTTTTTATTTGTTGATATAATCACTTTTTTCCTCTCCAAAATATAAATTCCAATTTTCTTCAAGACGTTTTGCAATATGATATCCTAGCAAAGGAGGAACAGCATTTCCTATAATTTTATATGCTTCTGACCCGGATACTGGTTTGTTGCCATTCATAGCTGGAAGAATAAATTGGTATTCATCTGGAAAAGTTTGTATTCTTGCACATTCACGTACACTTAATCTCCTCTCTTTCAATCCTTTATTTAATTCTTCTTGATGTTTTCCACCATGTTCTTTTGACAATCTTCTAAATTCAATGTTGCCATGATGTTCGGAACGGATAGTTGGAGCAAGTCCTTCCAAATGTACTTCTTGTTGTCCCTGACAATGTTTGCCCATATATTTTGCTTTTGAATATTTTTGTTGGTTTATGTCATGTGAATATTCTGGTTCTTCTAAATCATCAAGTACCTGTTTTACTGTAACATACTTTTTCAATTGTCTATTTTTTTCATTTTCATTAATATAGTGTGTTATAAATGGATATGGTGTGTACTGTTCCTTTATTTCATTTTTAGATAATTCTTCTAATGATTTCTGTGTAAGTGCCTGTTTCCTGAATCCATAGAAGATAATGCGTTCCCGTCCTTGTGGTACACCATAATTTCCTGCGTTTACTACCTTGGCTGGAATAACGATATATCCGCCATCGCAAACGGAAGCAAAGTCTTTTTCTATTACTTCTTTGGCATCTTTTAAATTGGTTAGTCCTTTTACATTTTCAGCAACAAACACTTTAGGTTTTGTAATTGCAATAACTTCCCGCATCCATATATATAGCTGTCCTCTATTTTCAATAGATGGCATGCCCACAGATATATTTTTTCCGTTATGTCCTTTGTTGGAATCAAATCCCATTCTCTTTCCGGAAACTGAAAAATCCTGACAAGGAAACCCTCCTGTAAGAACATCTATATTTTTAGGAAAAATATTAATTTTCTTTTCTTTATGTAGTTTTACCAAATTTACGATACTATCAAGATAATAATTTTCTGCATTTATGCCTTTGAAAGAAAAATAATTTGTCCACACTGCTTTTGCCTCTGGTTTAATATCATTTGCAAATACCGTATGAAAGACTGTTTTACCTAAATGAGACCATTTTTTATCAACTTTATCAATATTCCATTTTGTGTTGATCTCAGGATTAACTGAAACTGTAAGTACATTAAAATCACCTTCAAATCCTAAATCAATTCCACCACAGCCAGAAAACAGAGAAAGTACTTTTAACTGATTTGTTGTTTTTTCTGTTATTAAATATTTTTGCATAACAAAGTCACTCCTTATATATATTTTATTCGTTTTCACAAATATTTGCAACTATTGTTTTGTGTCTATTTTAATACAATTCCATACAAGTCCGCAACTTTTTTGAAATGATAAAATGGAAAATATTATATAAAATAAACCTGTAATAATTTATTGCGTGCGGGTATTGGAAAACACTTCCTGCCCGGCAGTGCCTGCAGCGTGCTGTGAGGTATACTATAAATATTACGGGATATTAAATGCAGTTTTAATCTATGGCAGGACTTATCAAAGTCTGCGGTTCAAATCCGCTTTATTAATAATGCTTTTATCCTGTATCTGGCACAGCTTTTATTTTTTACTTATAAAAGCCAGTGCAGCCATGTCTGCTGCCTGGAGACTGGGGATACCGCAGGCTGAAATGGCGGACAACAGCCATGCACAAAATAGCAGGATGTCCTCCGTTATGGATGTCTGCTTAACTGGACTTTACGCACCAGACTGGCGGATAAAGGATAAAAGTGTTTTTTAGCAACAATATTAATTAAAATACAGACTGGAGGGGTTTAAAATGAAGTATATTATAAAAGACAACCAGGCAGGATTTGTAATAAAAAATGGTGTATTTGTGAAAATGATTACAACAGGAACATATCATTTTGCTAAAATTGCCGGTTATGAAGTAGAGATTGAAGAGATGTCAGGAGAACTTGCATACGCTGGCATACCTTACCAAATACTTGCTAAGGATACTGCATTTTTAAATTCTACAGTACATATAGAAATACCAGATGGTTTTGCAGGATTTATCTATGTAAATGGAAAGCTGTCATCATTTGCATTCCAGAATGAATATACGTTCTGGAATGTATTTGATAAATATGAGATAAAGTTAGTATCTATGGCAGATACTGTGATTGGGGCAGAAGTTTCAAAACAGATGCTTTCGGTAGTTCCAGCAGACTGCTATACCACTGTAAGGGTTGCTGATGGTGAAACAGGTATTATATATTATGACAATGTGATGCAAAAACAGCTTTCCCAGGGAATATACTATTTCTGGAATTACTGTCATAGCGTTACATATAACATAGTTGATATGAAGCAGAAAGAACTGGATATTGTGGGGCAGGAGATTCTTACCAGGGATAAAACTGGTATCAGGATGAATATTGCGTGCATGTATAAAATAAGAGATGCTGTAGAGTTTGTTTCATCAATTACAGACCTGAAAGGCCAGCTTTATCCAGCAGTACAGCTTGCTGTCAGGGAGATTACAGGTAAATATAAACTTGATGAAATACTGGAGTTAAAGGAGCAGATTTCCAGGGAAATATTTGCAGTGCTTAAAGAAAGGGAAGATATGTTTTGTGTAAATTTTTTGTCAGCTGGAATTAAGGATATTATACTGCCTGGTGAAATAAGAGATATTATGAACTCTGTGCTGCTGGCAGAAAAAACTGCACAGGCAAATGTAATTGCCAGAAGGGAAGAAGTGGCTTCCACCAGGTCATTATTAAATACTGCTAAACTGATGGATGAGAATAAAACCCTTTATAAGTTAAAGGAACTTGAATATCTGGAAAAGATTTGTGAACGGGTAGGTGAAATATCTGTTAATGGTAATATAGGTATTATAGAACAGTTGGGAAAGATGGCAGGCATATGTTCTAGTAATTCTTAAAATGTGTATGTTACTATCCAGCCTTTAGGATTTGAAGTTTACATTATAAAAGCATTGACAATATTACTCTAATGTGGTAGAGTATAATTACTCTAATACATTAGAGTATAATTTTGTCCGATTATTATACCTGTAATGTAAACTTAAAAATAATGAAAAGGAGGAATTTAATGGAAACACCTAAAATTTTTGAAAGTGAATACAAATTCTGTTTGCTTTTATGGGAAAATGAACCTATAAAAAGCCGGGAGCTTGTAAAACTTTGTAATGAAAGGCTTGGATGGAAAAGTACAACTGTTTATACTGTAATAAAAAGGTTATCAGAACGTGGGGTAGTAAAAAATGAAAATACTATTGTTTCTTCTCTTATTTCAAAAGAAGAAATACAAGAGGCAGAAATAGGCAATATGGTAGAAAAGACTTTTGAAGGCTCACTTCCTGCATTTATTGCTGCTTTTGGACGACATGAAAAACTGTCTCAAATAGAAATAGAGAATATTAAAAAAATCATTGAAAAGGATTAAATAATCCAGATTGTTTACAGGAGGAAATGATGCATATGCAGGATATTTTTATAAAAGTACTATTAATGGGTATAAATTCAAGCTGGATTATTCTAGCTGTAATTTTTTTAAGGTTACTTTTTCGGAAAGCTCCCAGATGGATTATTTGTTTTTTGTGGATTATAGTTGAACTTAAACTTGTATGTCCTTTCAATATTGCAAGTTCCATAAGTCTTATTCCTGCCCAGTTTAAAGTTGTATCTATTGGGCAAAACAGTATTATTGTACAAAATGGCAATGGTTTAATAAATATACAAACAGGCAATAAATTTGAAGATGTAAATGTAAAATCTAAAGATAATAATTATAAACAGTCAAAAGAACATATCCAGCCAGATACCGCAAATAAAATAAAACAGCAATATAAAATCAATATTACTAACATTTTTACGATTATATGGATTACTGGCATAATAATTATGTTATCCTATTTACTTATAAGCCATATTTACATATCCAAAAAAGTATGTACTGCAACACGTTTATCTAAAAATATATGGGAAAGTGAATTTATAAATTCCCCATTTATACTTGGGATTATAAAACCAAGAATTTATATTCCATATAATGTAAATAACAAACAACTGGCTTATATCCTTGCCCATGAAAATGCCCATCTGGCAAGAAAAGATTATATATTAAAAATAACAGCTTTTTTAGTATTGTCTATATACTGGTTTCATCCCCTGGTCTGGGTCTCTTATATTCTTTTATGCAGGGATATTGAATTTGCCTGTGATGAAAAAGCTGTTTTATTTATGAATACACAGGAAAAAAAGGAATATCTGCTTACTTTGTTAAACTTTAGTACAGGAAAAAATAATTTTCCTGTATCTCCATTGTCATTTGGTGAAACTAAAATAAAAGAAAGAGTGATGCATGTGAAAAAATTTAAAAAACCATCATTTATATTGACAGTTATTATATTTTTAATAGGAGTTATTTTTTCTATATGTTTTCTTGCAAATCCCAGGGAATCGAAAACAGAAGAGAATATGGCAGGAAATAAAATATCTACAGAACCGTTAGAGGAAAAAACAGAATTGGCAAGTTCATATATAGCCCAAATAGATGCTGATGCGAAAATTTTAAATTCAGTTCTTCCATCTTTAACCCTGGATACAGAAAAGAAAACATTTTGTTTTACTTATGATATGCTTTCTTCTTATATGCCATCAGGTTCTTATACAGAAGAAGATAATAAAGTTATCCTTACTACAGATGATGGGCAGTTTCATTATATTTTTGAAAAAGGCAGTAAAAATACACTATGTTTTGCCGCAGATGCTTCTTCTCCTGTTACACTTATAGATAAACATTTTGGAATAGAGTTGAAAAATGGTACAGTGTTTAAACCATCAGCTAAAAAGATGCCAGATGTTTATTCTGTAACTGTAGAAGCTAAACCAGCTTCAGCAGATTTAAAAGAAATCACAGGTGCAGATGGAGCAATATTGTATTATGTGGATGCAGAGAAAATAATTTTTGGAGGCTGTTTTGGATTATTTGTTCATGATAAAGCCTCTGGAAAGATTGTACAGTCTTTAGACCTTGAATATATAGGATGCAGCCATACACAGGGAGATGATTATTGTACTATAGCAGCTTCTAAAGATGGAACTAAAGTTTATATGAAACCAATGCGCCAAAATAAGCTTTATATATTTTACACTTTATCTGGTTCACTGGAAATAAGAGATTGCCAGGAAAAATATAGTATCTGGAATGACAGTTCACTGGATTTATTCCATACAGAGCAGTACTATGCCAGTTATATTAATAATAAAGAAAAAAAGACTTGCCACATATATGAAAGTACTGGTATTATAGGTGGCTGCCAGTACTTTGAGTATAAAGGTAAAGAGCCAGAAAACAAAGAAGATATTGTTTATCACTCATTATTCCCTCAAGAAAAATAGCCGTCTGGATGTTGCCTGAATAAAGAAAAATATTATATATTGAAGTTATATGTGTACAGCCAAAAACCAAAGAATTACTTGTACTATTATAAAGAAAATACACCACTTTACAACTTTTT
>DKXQ01000005.1 GCA_002493085.1 Lachnoclostridium sp. UBA7122 | reverse complement strand
GTATTTTGAGGCTTTATGCACCACTGCGTGTTCCCATTGAAGAGGGAGCGGGCTGGCCGTTGTAAGAACTTTGAAATTGCCATGCCAGAGTCCATATACGACATCATATTTAAAAAACAGCATAATATATTTAAGTTTTCATATATCCAGGTAAAGTTACATTATCCAAGAAAAAATTATACTTGCAATATTGTATAATGTGTTATATAATAGTTCTTGCAAGCTATTATAGTATAGCTGTTAAGCTACCTTGGCGCAGTCGGTAGCGCGCATCCTTGGTAAGGATGAGGCCGGCGGTTCAAGTCCGCTAGGTAGCTCTGTATATTAAAGAAATAAAGGCTTTTTGAAGTTTCACGCTTCAAGAAGCCTTTGTTTATATATCATATTATTTTAACGCTTTAATGTTATATGACACAATCTTTTATGAAGTTAAAAAGAACCGCTGGAAAAGCGATTCTTAAAGGAGAAGGTATGAAAAAAATTTAAGCACTTATCAAATGTTTTTGTTTCATCTGATAGGCTAATTATATTCATAAATTATGAACATGTAATGATTTACTTGTAAAAAATATATGAACAAATTTCTTTTAATTATGAACTGGTTACAGTTTCCCGTTCCTGCATCCCAGTTCCATATTTTATGGATGAAATTATCATTTATACCATACATTGTTATAAGCTATATTTTTATTTCTACTAAGGCAAAATAAAGAGGTGCAGGCTTGACGGGAATAATTAGCAGTATTGCTTAATTGTATTGCTTGTTGATTGACATTTCTCGTCAAAATGGTACAATAAAAAGGTAGAGTTGAGCAATCAACAAAAATAAATTAGAAAGGGGAAACGGAATGAGTGAAGCAACATTTCGCGGGGGTGTACATCCCTACGAGGGGAAAGAGTTGTCTAAGGATCTGCCAATCAAGGCCGTTATGCCAAAGGGGGAGTTGGTATTCTCAATGGCACAGCATATAGGTGCACCTGCTAAACCTATAGTGCAAAAAGGTGACAAGGTTCTTGTAGGACAGAAAATAGGCGAAGCCGGCGGTTTTATTTCAGCCAATATCTGTAGCTCTGTTTCTGGAACTGTTAAAGCTGTTGAACCTAGAATGATGTTAAATGGTTCAAGCGCTATGTGTGTAGTCATTGAAAATGATGGACAGTATACAGGTATCAGAGGGCTTGGCGAAGACCGTGATTATACTAAACTTTCCAATGACGAAATACGTGAAATTGTCAAAGAAGCAGGTATTGTTGGTATGGGAGGCGCTGGTTTTCCAACGAACGTTAAGCTTACGCCAAAAGAGCCTGACAAAATTGACTATATTTTAGTTAATGGCGCAGAGTGTGAACCATACCTTACATCTGATTACCGTCAGATGCTTGAGTGTCCTGAAGAGATTGTAGGGGGGCTTAAGGTAATACTCAAACTCTTTGATAAAGCAAAAGGATATATTTGTATTGAGGACAATAAACCTGATGCGATTGCAAAGATGAAAGAAGCAGTAAACGGGGAAAGCCGTATTGAAGTTAAGGCTTTAAAGACAAAATATCCACAGGGTGGTGAGCGTACTCTTATTTCCGCAGCTACTGGAAGAAAGATTTATTCAGCAAAACTTCCTGCAGATGCAGGCTGCATAGTTGACAATATTGCGACAGTAATAGCTATTTACAGGGCAGTATGTAAGCAGACACCTCTTATAACAAGAGTTATGACACTTACCGGGGACGCATTTGCAACTCCTGTAAATGTTAATGTAAGGCTTGGAGCAAGCCATGCTGAACTTGTTGAAGAGGGCGGAGGTTTTTCAAGTGAACCAGCTAAGATTATCTCTGGTGGCCCGATGATGGGATTTGCGATGTTTGACCTCAATGTACCTATAACGAAGACCTCATCTTCACTGCTTGCGCTTACAAAAGATGAGGTTGCAGCAAATGAACCTTCTCCATGCATACGTTGCGGACGTTGTGTCAGTGCATGCCCGGGCAATCTTGTACCACAGAAGATGGCACAGGCAGCTATGAATAATGACTATGATGCATTTGTCAGATTAAATGGCATGGAATGTTATGAATGTGGAAGCTGTACATTTGTCTGCCCTGCAAAACGCCCGCTGACGCAGTCATTTAAACAGGCACGCCAGTATGTAGCAGCACAGAGAAGAAAGAAATAGGAGGGATAAACGTGGGTAATTTATTGAACATTTCATCATCTCCACATGTACGTGACAATTCTTCTACACAGTCAATCATGTGGGCTGTAGTCATTGCCCTGGTGCCTGCTTCCGCTTTTGGCATTGTCAATTTTGGATTTAGGGCATTAATACTTATAGCAGCATGTGTTGCAACATGTATGCTGACTGAGTTTATATGGCAGAAGGCTATGAAGCTTCCTATTACAGTTAGTGATGGAAGCGCAGCTTTGACAGGGCTGCTTCTTGCACTTAACCTGTCATCAACATTTCCTGTATGGATGGCTGTACTTGGAAGTGTATTTGCTATTATAGTAGTTAAACAGTTATTTGGTGGGCTGGGACAGAATTTTATGAATCCTGCGCTTGGTGCAAGATGTTTCCTTATGGTATCATTTGCGGGAAAGATGACATCATTTACATATGATGGTGTTACAGGCGCAACACCACTTGCAATTATTAAAAATGGAGATAAAGCCGCCAGTGTAGCAGATATTCTTGCAGCAGGTGACGGACAGACACAAGTCTCTACAAATGTAATTAATATGTTTGTTGGAAATATTGGCGGTACAATTGGTGAAACTTCTGTAATTGCAATTCTTATAGGTGCAGCCTTTCTCCTTGCCAAAAAGATTATTGACTGGAAGATACCAGTGTGTTATATTGGAACATTCGCAATATTTGTACTTCTCTTTGGCGGACGTGGTTTTGATATTACATATCTTGCGGCAGAACTTTGTGGTGGCGGTCTTATGTTAGGTGCTTTCTTTATGGCAACTGACTATGTAACAAGTCCGATTACACCAAACGGACAGATTATTTTTGGTGTAGTTCTTGGTATCCTTACAGGAATTTTCCGTATTTTTGGGGCATCAGCAGAAGGTGTTTCTTATGCAATCATCATCTGTAATCTTTTTGTGCCACTTATTGAGAAGATTACAATTCCTGTTCCATTTGGAAAGGAGGGAATTAAGGATGGCAAATAATGAAAAAAGCACTCTTGTGCATGACGCTATAGCACTCTTTATAATAACACTTGTTGCAGGTGTGCTTCTTGGCGCTGTATATATGATTACAAAAGACCCTATTGCACAGGCAGAAGAAAAAGCAACTAATGAGGCTTATGCAGCAGTATATAAGGATGCAGAGTTTGCAAGTGATGATGCACTTACACAGGCACTTAATAGTTTTCAGAGTGATGTAGCAGCAGGCAATATTGATGCTTCATATACAGATGTGGAGCTTGTAGAAGCAAGAACTGCCTCAGCAGGCGGCTCACAGGCTGGCTATGTTATTAAAGCAAGCGGTAAGGGCTATGGCGGTGCTGTTACTATTGCACTTGGAATTACTAATGAAGGTGAAGTATTAGGCATACAGATACTTGATGCAAGCAATGAAACTCCAGGACTTGGACAAAACAGTACAAAAGAAGACTGGAACGGCCAGTATGTAGGCATGACAGCCAGCCAGACACTGTCAGTTGTAAAAGACGGAAGTGGCAGTAAAGATAATGGAACTATTAATTCAATTTCAGGTGCTACTATTACAAGCAGTGCAGTTACAAGAACTGTAAATGTAGCATTGAAGTTTGTAGCAAGCCAGCAGTAAGGAGGTAAATACATGAGTACTTGTACAGAACGCTTAAAAAATGGTATTATTACCGAAAACCCGACTTTTGTTATGATGCTTGGTATGTGCCCTACCCTTGCTGTAACATCATCTGCAATGAACGGGCTTGGAATGGGGCTGACAACAACTGCTGTTCTTGTCCTGTCCAATGCATTTATATCATTGCTTAGAAAGGTCATTCCTGATAAAGTCCGTATTCCGGCATTTATTGTAGTAGTAGCTTCATTTGTAACTATTATACAACTGCTTTTACAGGCATTTATACCAGCACTCAACAGTGCACTTGGTGTATATATCCCGCTTATCGTTGTAAACTGTATTATTCTTGGAAGGGCAGAGGCATATGCTTCTAAAAATCCTGTGTTGCCATCTGTATTTGATGGTATTGGAATGGGACTTGGTTTTACTGTAGGTCTTACACTTATAGGGATATGCAGGGAAGTGCTTGGCGGTGGTGCAATTTTTGGGTTCCAGTTTATACCAGAGGACTACCATATTACATTTTTTGTGCTTGCTCCAGGAGCTTTCCTTGTACTTGCATGTCTTACAGCTATACAGAATAAGCTTAAGCTTCCATCTGCGACCAATGTACCAGGCGGGGATTCTGGAATGTCATGTGGTGGAAACTGTGCACAGTGTACAGGAGCTGCCTGTGTGGCCAATAAAGGCATTATTGAAGCAGAGCGTGCAGCACAAAAAGCAGCTAAAGCACAGGCAGCCAAAGAAGCAGCAGCTAAGGCAAAAGCTGCAAGGGAAGCAAAGGCGGCAGCAGAAGCAAAAGCTGCACAGGCAAAGAAGGAGGATTGATTTAAGTGAATTTATTTGTTATTATGATTTCATCTATGCTGGTAAGCAATGTTGTACTTAGTCAGTTCCTCGGTATATGCCCGTTCCTTGGCGTGTCTAAGAAAGTAGAAACAGCTGCGGGCATGGGAGCTGCAGTTACGTTTGTAATAACTATTGCATCAGTAATAACATACCCTATTTATTATTTTATTTTAGTTCCATTACATTTGGAATATTTACAGACCATAGCATTTATTCTTATAATTGCTGCACTTGTGCAGTTTGTAGAAATGGTACTTAAAAAGTTTATGCCACCACTATACGAGTCACTTGGTGTATTCCTGCCTCTTATTACAACAAACTGTGCAGTGCTTGGTGTAGCTATTAACAATATTACTAATGGATGTAATTTTATTGAAAGTGTTGTAACAGGATTATTTACTGCACTTGGTTTTCTTGTTGCTATCGTAATCCTTGCAAGTATACGTGAGCATATTGAATTTAATGATATACCTGAATCATTTAAAGGAACGCCTATTGTACTTGTTACAGCAAGTTTAATGGCTATTGCATTCTGCGGTTTTGCAGGTTTAGTATAAAAGGAGGAGAATTGAATGATACAAAGTTTATTTTTGGCATCGTCTGCGTCAGGCGTAATGACTGCTGCCGGAGTAATAGGTGTGACAGGTCTT
>DKXQ01000145.1 GCA_002493085.1 Lachnoclostridium sp. UBA7122 | reverse complement strand
ATTATAACACGGGCATCAAAATATTCTGTCTGGCATTTCTGTAACTGTTTTTCAAATATTTCTTCTGCTTTGTCCATATTGGAAAGGTCATATCCAGGGAACTTTGTAGCAAGGTAAAAACTGTCACGTGGATATTTGCTTAAAATCCTGCCC
The DNA here is from genome assembly GCA_002493085.1 of Lachnoclostridium sp. UBA7122. GTDB lineage: Bacteria > Bacillota > Clostridia > Lachnospirales > Lachnospiraceae > Butyribacter. Next base: position 2,542 of record DKXQ01000145.1, on the reverse strand, counting down.
ATGACAAGCTCTGAATTTCCGCCGTGGTATCCCCATGCTGTGTCATAATAGTTAATTCCACGCTCCATTGCATAGGCAACCATTTCTGCTGTCTTTTCCTCATCAACTTTTGTATCATCACCATCAAATACAGGCAGGCGCATCGTGCCCATGCCAAGCGCTGACAATGTTAAATCCTGAAATTTTTTTGTTACCATTGTCCATCCATCCTTTCTTAGAGTCAGTATCCACTAGTTCATCCCATTCCCAGCCTGCGCTTTTTTAATTTTAACAGATAATACTAAAAATATCAAATTCTTTTAACAAATACAAGTTTATACCTAAAAGGTATAAAATGCCCACAGGAAACCCCAGGGAAAGTTATAAAGAAATCTTATATTTGACATACAAAATATACAATGATAATATATTACCATTATATTGCAGTACGGAGGCTTGTTTATGTCTGATAATAAATTAAAAAATGAAATTGAAAAAAGAAGGACTTTTGCCATAATCTCACACCCTGATGCTGGCAAAACCACCCTTACAGAAAAATTCCTGCTATATGGCGGGGCAATTAATACAGCTGGTTCTGTCAAAGGCAAAGCCAATTCTAAATATGCAGTATCTGACTGGATGGAAATTGAGAAAGAACGTGGAATTTCTGTAACATCGTCTGTCCTCCAGTTTAATTATGATGGTTTCTGTATAAATATTCTTGACACCCCAGGACACCAGGACTTTTCAGAAGATACTTACCGCACACTTATGGCAGCAGATTCTGCTGTAATGGTCATTGACGCTTCAAAAGGTGTAGAAGCACAGACTATAAAACTTTTTAAGGTATGCGTAATGAGGCACATCCCTATTTTTACATTTATCAATAAAATGGACAGGGATGCAAGAGATTCTTTTGAACTGCTTGACGACATCGAAACTGTGCTTGGAATACGTACATGTCCAGTAAACTGGCCTATCGGTTCTGGAAAGCAGTTTAAAGGCATATATGACAGAAAAGCTAAAACTGTACGTACATTCCAGCCAGTTTCTACAGGCGGTGCAAAATCTGCTGCCGAAACTGATTATTTAATTGATGATGAAAAACTTCGTGATATTGTTCCAGATGACCTTTACGCACAGCTTCTTGATGAAATAGAACTTCTTGATGGTGCAAGTGACCCGCTTGATTTAGAAAAAGTAAGCAAGGGTGAACTTTCCCCTGTATTTTTTGGCTCTGCTTTAAATACATTTGGTGTTGGAATATTCCTCAAATATTTTTTAAGCATGACTTCATCACCACTGCCGCGTCTTTCCAATGAAGGGCTGGTTGACCCTGTATCAGAACCATTTTCAGCTTTTGTATTTAAAATACAGGCAAATATGAATAAAGCCCACAGGGACAGGATTGCATTTATGCGTATATGCTCAGGCAAGTTTGACGCTTCTTCTGATGTTTACCACGTCCAGAGCAAACGCAGGCTTAAACTTTCACAGCCACAGCAGATTATGGCACAGGACAGGCATGTTATCTCTGAAGCATATGCTGGAGATGTTATAGGAGTTTTTGACCCTGGAATATTCTCCATAGGTGATACAATTACTGTCCCTGGCAAAAAGTTTGAATATGAAGGCATACCTACATTTGCACCTGAACACTTCTGCCGGGTAGTACAGCTTAATTCCATGAAACGCAAACAATTTGTAAAAGGTATCACACAGATTGCACAGGAAGGTGCTATACAGATATTCCAGGAGTACAGTGCCGGGATGTCTGAAATAATCGTTGGTGTGGTCGGGGTACTCCAGTTTGATGTACTTAAATTCCGCCTTGAAAATGAATATGGATGCGAAATAAGGCTTGAATCCCTGCCATATGGCTTTATACGCTGGATAGGGGATCCATCAACAGATGTGACAAAACTGAAACGTCTTAATAACGTAAAAGCTGTAAAAGATATGAAAGGAAATCCATTACTTTTGTTTGTCAATGAGTGGATGATTAAAATGGTGCTTGACGATAATAAAGGGCTTGAACTGCTGGAATTCAGAAAGAATTAGTAAAAGAGAGAAGGAATGGAGATGGTATCAGACGAGGAATGGAAAATATTCTGTAATAAAATTGAGACTCTGGAAAATATATATGATTTGCTTGTATTAATGTATTTACAAATTGAAGGAGAAAACAAACCACAATATATCGCACAATATTATAAAAATCTGAATACATTAAAAGATGGATACTATGGAAATCTAAAATTAATAACAAATGAAATGCTTAAAGGATATATCACTTTTAAATATTATATAAATCAATTAAAGAAATGTATAAAAAAAGATAACCTGCACAATATAGCTGTACGCATAATTAAAGACTTTGATATATATATTAAAGAGAGAACTAAGTATCCAGCGCTTGCATTAGAAAGAGAAAGTTTTACTGGGCAAATTTATAATATGGGACCACTGAACAAAGTGGATGAAACATATGGTTTTTATCTTATGCCAGAAAACCATTATTTTAAAGATTTTAATAAAGAGAACACCACTTTACAAGTTTTTT
>DKXQ01000115.1 GCA_002493085.1 Lachnoclostridium sp. UBA7122 | reverse complement strand
CCCAGGTAAAGTTACACTATCATAAATGCTTGTAATAACTTGTAAGCAATGCTATAATTTATAAAACATAACAGTATAAAAACCGCATATTCAAAAAGGAGAAAAAGAAACTATGGATACTATGCACAAAATATCGTCTCTTGGAAAGACATGGATATTTGACCTGGATGGAACATTAGTTAAACACAATGGATATAAAACAGATGGCAAGGATACATGGCTTAATGGAGCTAAAGAATTCCTGCTGGAAATACCAGAAACAGACAAAATAGTATTATTAACATCCCGGACAGATAATGAAAAAAAACTGACAGAAGAATTTCTTGCAGAGCATGGAATCAGATATGACAATATTATATATAATGCACCATATGGAGAAAGAATTTTAATAAATGACAAGAAGCCTTCTGGGCTTTTCACAGCCATTGCAATAAATACTGACAGAGATGCATTTATGCAGGATGTATTTGAAGTATCAGAAGAACTATAGCAGCAGAGAAAGCAGTGATTACATATGTCATTATATCCATATTATACTGACCCTGTTTTTAACTTTATAATGACACACCAGTTGCCATTAATCCATGATGAAGATATTTCAGTAAGGAATTATCTTAATAAGTATTTTAATAATCTTTGTAATTCATTGGAAAAGACAATAGAAACACCATATGACCAGTCTGTTTATTTTATTGAAGCTGGCTGCCATGAAACGTTAAAAACAAAGCTTCCTTATATAAAAACCATATGCAGTAAAATAGTATCTGTTTTTGATTTATACAATGCTGGATACCATGCAGAAGTAACAGCAACTGTTGATAAAATACTGAATCTTCTGCTGCCTTATCTTGCTGTTAAACCAATTACAAAACTTAACCTGCAGTCAGATATAAATACCCAGGGTGATATACTATTCTGGTACCGGATGCGCAGTGGCAAGCAAGAAAAAAGAACAGATTTATTCCATGTTCCATGGAGCAAACGGTCCAAAATCGGGCCTGGAAGATATAGTATTGCAGGACAGCCATGCCTGTATTTATCATCAATGCTTCAGGTAGCCTGGTATGAAATGGATATGCCAAAAGAAGCAACATACTGCCTGTTTATCCAGGATAAAAATAATATTTGTAAGGTCCTGGATTTTACTACACCAATGTACCCAGGTGAATTTGTAATGAAAATGATTGGACAATATAATGGAGCATGGCAGATACTGAATGGTGTTTTACAACCACCGGATGAAGATTATAAAAAGTACAATATTGAAAAACCAAAGTATTATACGATAGAAGAAATAAATAAAAGAATTATCAATTATATGATGACATTTCCATTAATTGCTGCATGTTCAGTAGCCGTCAATAATAAATACCAGAATTTTGTAGAAGAATACGTATTTTCACAACAGGTTTTGCTATGGGTTATGCGGCAAAAGGGCATTGATGGCATAGCATACAGGACATCATCAAAAGTAAAAAACGCAAAGAGATGGAATGCGTATGACATCGTTCTTCCGGCAGATGACCTGCCTATAGTAAATTCTGACAACAAAAAGTATGATTTCAGTCCAAAACTTAAAAAAATATTTTACTTATCGGACACTATTTATATAAATATTGCTGACAACATCAAAAAATGGAAAGAACAAAGAAATATAATTAAATCATTTGCTGATAAACTGGAAATTACTGCAACACATGAAACATATTTTGAACCATATGGTGAAATGATTTCTATCTGCCGGACCTTCCTTCTTATGTTTGATTCACTGGCAAATGGCAAATATGAAAGCAGCCAGAATATCATGCAGACTTTAGATACTCTCAATAAATTTGTAAAGATGATTATACAGAATAAAGATAACTTACTGGTTAAAGCAGAACAAAAAATAACACAGGAAATTAATATAAATGTTCTGTCTACAGATAATTCTAACAGCCACTCAGATAATAATGAGGGTTTTTCAGAAAATACCAGAATATTATTAAAACATTACAGGCAAATTATGGACTGTTTTACAGATAAAATTGAACCTGTTATATCACAGCTTACGGCTTATGACAACATTGCACAGATGGACAGCATGCCTGAAAGAATTGATAAAGTACAGTTTCAGAATATAGATGACAGCCAAAACCAGGATGGAGAGTAAATATGGAATTTAAAAGAATTAAAGTATTTTTAGTGGAAGATGAAATTATTATCAGAGAAGGAATCAAAAAAAACATAAACTGGCAGCAGGAGGGATTTGAGTTTGCTGGTGAAGCAAGTGATGGAGAACTGGCATACCCGCTAATTCAGAATACAAAACCTGATATACTGGTTACAGATATTAAGATGCCGTTTATGGATGGCCTGGAACTCAGCCGCCTGGTAAAAAAAGAACTGCCAGATATTAAAATACTTGTGTTAAGCGGTTATAATGAATTTGAATATGCAAAGGAAGCAATTAATATTGGCATTACAGAATATCTGCTAAAGCCAATCACCGGGGCAAGGCTTCTGGAAACTGTAAAGAAAATGGCGAAAACAATCCGGGAAGAGTGGCAGCAGAAGCAGTTTCTTTTAGCCTATCAGAAAGAACAGGCGGAAAATGGACAGCTTGCAAGGCGGAAGCTGTTTGGCAGGCTTGTATCTGGCAATTATCCTGTTTCAACTCTGCTGGGGGAAGGCCGGGAGATTGGCATGGAACTTGCAGCAAACCAGTATAATATTGTGCTTTTCCAGGTGTTTACTGAAGAAGAAGCAAAAAATTATTCTGATAAGCTAAACCAGATTTCTGTCCAGATGCAGAATCTGGCAGAAAAGATGGAGCAGGTAATTATGGTTGACCGTGGAGGGCTTGAAGGGTTTGCCTTTCTTTTGAAAGGAACAGAAGAAGACAGCCGTGGAAGCATAAAGAAACTTATGCCAGAATTTCTAAAAAAATTAGAGGAGATTATGAGCAGGTACCCGGACGTAGAGTATTTTGGTGGTGCTGGTGTTACAGTAGAGCGGCTCAGTGAACTTAAAGTCTGTTTTGCCAAGGCAAGCCATGCTTATGCTTACCGGTATTTGTGGGAACATAACCAGATTGTTACAGGTGAGATAAAAGAAAAGCAAAAGGCAACAAATGGGGAGTTAAGTCTTGGAGGGCTAAATGTAAAGAATCTGGAGCGGAATGCTGTAGAAAGGTTTCTTGCTACAGGATTGCAGGATGAAGTTCCAGATTTTGTAGAAGGGTATTTTAACAGCCTGGGAGAGCAGAATATCCAGTCGCTGCTGTTCCGCCAGTATATTACTATGGATGCCTATATCACAGCAGCAGGAGCAGTGGAAAAGCTGGGATATGATTCAGAGGTTATGGTAAAAGAATGTGGTGATTTTAAATCAATGGCAGATATATTTACTTCTGTAGACGAAACTATTTCTTATATAAAACATGTTCTGTCAGCAGCAGTACATTTAAGGGATGCCGTATCGCAAAAAAAATATGCGCAGTTACTTGAAGATGCAAAAGAATATATCAGGCAGAATTTCAAAAATTATGATATTTCATTAAATATGGTAGCTGCCAGCGTTAATTTAAGCCCGAACCATTTTAGTACGATTTTCAGCCAGGAAACAGGCCAGACATTTGTAGAATATCTTACATATGTGCGTATGGAAAGAGCAAAAGAACTGCTGCGCAATTCCACAATGAAGACATCAGATATCGCTTTTGCTGTAGGATACCATGATGCCCATTATTTCAGCTATCTGTTTAAAAAGACCCAGGAGTGTACCCCAAGAGAATACCGTTCCAGGTGAAATAATAGCAGTCCAGCCTGTCTGGACTGCCAGCCAGATAGGAGATTCCATGATAAAAAGACAAACCTCCACCGAGAAACAAACTTCTATGAAAAGCCAGATGTACATGCTTATTGGAATATGTCTGGTTCCTTTAGTGTGTATGATGGTATATCTTTTAGTGCTAATGAACAGTGTTTCAGAACGTTATGATACAATTGTAGAAAATATTACACAGGCTAATACTTACAATATTGTATTTAAAGAAGATATGGATTATCTGATGTATATAATCATTGTAAATGCAGAGCGTGCAGATAAACTTGTGGATGTAGATAAGCCAGAAGCTATGATTGATGAAGCCAGGCATGCTTTCTATAAACTTTATGATGTGATAGATGCTGGCAGTGAACGGGAGAACTTAAAGCGCATTATAAAAAGCCTTAATACTTTAGAGGACAGGGTAAAAGAAATTAAAGAAGATGCTTTAAACGGCGGTTCTTATGATGAAAACATGAACCGTCTTGATTTTAATATACGTGTTCTGACAAGCCTTATACAAGAACAAATCCAGAATTATATTTATACACAGGCCATTAATATGGAAAAGCTGTGCATTGGAATACGCAAGGATGTAGAACACACTATTTTCTTTTTAAGCATTGGTGTGGCAGGCATATTTTTAATTGCTTTTTTTGTAAGTGGTAAAATGATTAGCAGTATTACAACGCCTATCCAGAAGCTGTGCGCTGTGGCAAAACAGGCAGGCCAGGGAAATTTTCTTGTACGTGTAGAAGAGACAGGCACATATGAACTGGCAGTTTTAAAGGAAAGTTTTAACCTTATGGTGGAGGAACTTGGCAAACTGGTAGAAGATATCAAAATAGAACAGCTGAATTTAAGGGCTGCAGAGTTAAAACTGCTTCAGGAGCAGATTAATCCGCATTTTTTGTATAATACACTGGATGCAATTATATGGCTTGCAGAATCTGGGGATACAGCACATGTAGTGAATATGGTTGCTTCTCTTTCTGATTTTTTCAGGACTACATTAAGTAAAGGAAAAGATTTTATCACAGTGGATGAAGAAAAACGTCATATACAAAGTTATCTGGAAATCCAGCAGTTCCGTTACCAGGATATTCTTAAATATGACATCTGCTTTTCAGAAGAGGTGTACCAGTATGAAATATTGAAGCTTACATTACAGCCATTGGTGGAAAATGCTTTATACCATGGGATAAAAAATAAAAGAGGCCTTGGGCATATCCAGGTTCTTGGCAAAAAAGAGGGAGACAGCCTGGTCTTTAAAGTGAGGGATGATGGAATTGGCATGACAGAGGAGAGGCTTAAGGAAGTAAAGCAGCTTATAAAGGGAGAGTGGCCAAGCAGCCAGGAATCTTCTGGTTTTGGGTTATTTAACGTAAACCAGAGAATCTGGCTGTATTACGGGCCAGAATATGGACTTACAGTAGAAAGTATATACCACAAAGGCACAGAACTGCAGATTGTAATACCTGCCGTAAAAAAATGAACTTTTTTCGTAAAAAAATTTACTTTGTTCATGATTTGTTCAAAATTTGATAAAAAAATGTACCAAAATCCGAGATATTTCTGTATCATTTTTTGTGCATAAATAATATAATACTTCCATCAGCTAAGGATTTCTTAGCAAATATTAATGATATGGAGGGTTTGTTATGAAAAAAAGATTTTTAAGTATTATGATGTGTGCAGTAATGACAACAGCATTAGTGACAGGATGTGGAAACTCATCGGGCGGTAGTACATCAAATGGCGGCTCATCAGGTGGCAGTACTTCATCAGGTGGTACTTCATCAGGCGGCAGTGATACATCAGGCGGTGGAAGCAGCGGAGACACTATTAAAATCGGATTTGCACAGGTAGGACATGAGTCTGACTGGCGTACAGCGTCTACAAAATCATGCCAGGATGTATTTTCAGCAGAGAATGGATACGATTTACAGTTTGTAGACTGTGACAATGATTCAGCAGCACAGATTGAGGCAATCCGTGGATTTATCCAGCAGTCAGTTGACTATATTATTGTAGACCCAATTGTATCTAAAGGGTGGGATACTGTACTGACAGAGTGCGAGGATGCAAATATCCCTGTTATTGTAATTGACCGTACTATTGAAGATTCTGACAAATACGTTTCATGGGTAGGCTCTAACTTTAAAACAGAAGGTCTTGCAGCGGGCGAATGGCTGAAAGCCTATGCAGAGAAAAAGGGCATTAAAGAAATTAATGCACTTGTTATTGAGGGTTCTACAGGTGCATCTGCAACACTTGGACGTACTGATGGATTTAAGGAGATAGCAGATGCCAACGGATGGAAAATTGTAGATTCCCAGTCTGGTGACTTTACTGAGGCAGGCGGACAGGAAGTTATGGAGTCTTACATAAAGTCTTATGAAGGCAAGTTTAATGTAGTAATCTGCCAGAATGATAATGAGGCATTTGGTGCAATGACAGCCATGAAAAATGCAGGTATTGAATATGGTGTAGGCAAAGATGTAATTCTTGTATCTTTTGATGCTTGTACTGCTGGTCTTGAAAAGGTTATGAGCGGTGATATTAACGCTGATTTTGAGTGTAACCCGCTTGCAGCTCCAGATGTAGAAAAAGTAATTAAACAGTTAGAGAATGGAGAAACACCAGAAAAAGAAGTATATATGACAGAGCACTGGTATGTAAATGAAGATATTCTTTCTTCTATTACTGTAAATGGTGAGGAGCAGCCACTTACTGTTGTAACACAGGATATTGTTGATGCACAGTACTAATTCAGGTTAGTTAATCAATTTTGAAGGGGGAGGCTTAGCAGTCTCCTCTTCTTAATGGAAAGGATGGGATTATGGATAATAATGTAGTATTGACTATGCGGGGGATTACTATGACGTTTCCAGGTGTAAAGGCACTTGACAATGTGGATTTTACACTAAGGAAAGGTGAAATCCATGCGCTGATGGGTGAAAATGGTGCAGGAAAGTCTACATTAATCAAATGCCTGACAGGAATTAATGCTTTTCAGGCAGGTGAAATCCATGTAGATGGCATCAATGGGCCAGTAGTAAACCATTCTACACTGGATGCCCAGAAAAAAGGAATATCAACGGTATATCAGGAAGTAAACCTCTGCGGCAACTTAAGCGTTGCAGAAAACTTGTTTATCGGCAGGGAACCAAAGACTAAGTTTGGAACTATTGACTGGAAGACAATGATTAAGAAATCACAGAAGATTATGAAAGACCTGGATATGCCAGTAGACGTAAAACAGAACCTGGAAGAATATTCCCTGGCACTGCAGCAGATGATTGCTATTGCCCGTGCAGTGGATATGGAATGTAAGGTACTGATTTTAGATGAACCTACATCATCCCTGGATGATAACGAAGTGGAGAAGCTGTTTAAGCTTATGACACAGTTGCGTGACAAGGGGGTAGGCATTGTCTTTGTCACCCATTTCTTAGAGCAGGTATATGCGGTCTGTGACCGGATTACAGTATTAAGAAATGGCACACTGGTAGGTGAATATCCAGTTGCTGAACTTCCAAGGGTAAAACTTGTTGCAGCCATGATGGGCAAAGACTTTGATGATATGGCAGCGATTAAAACTGATGAGGCAGCTGATTTTAGCAATGCAGAAGTATTTATTGATGCACAGGGGCTTAGCCATAAGGGAACTATTAAACCATTCAGCCTTACAATACATAAAGGTGAGGTTGTGGGACTGACAGGACTGCTAGGCTCTGGCAGAAGCGAACTGGCAAGAGTTATCTATGGCGCAGACAGAAACCAGACTGGTACATTAAAGGTCAATGGAAAAGAGGTTACAATTAAATCACCGATTGATGCGATGAACCTTGGCATGGGGCTCTTGCCTGATGACAGAAAAGCAGAAGGCATTATCGGGGACCTGTCTGTACGTGAAAATCTGATACTTGCACTTCAGGCAAAGCGGGGGATGTTCCGGCTGATTCCTATGAAAGAACAGATTGCCCTGACTGATGAATACATTAAAACACTACAGGTTAAAACGGCAAGCAGGGAGACACTTATTAAACAGCTTTCGGGCGGCAACCAGCAGAAAGTAATTCTGGGCAGATGGCTTGCTACAAACCCTGATTTCTTAATATTAGATGAACCAACACGTGGAATTGATGTTGGTACAAAGACCGAAATCCAGAAACTTGTGCTAAAACTTGCCAAAGAGGGCAAGAGCCTGATTTTTATTTCCTCCGAAATTGAAGAAATGCTTCGTACCTGTTCTAAGATGGGAGTTTTAAGAGATGGGGAGAAAGTAGGGGAGATTACAGAAAATCTCACACAGGAAACTGTTATGAAAGCTATTGCGGGAGGTGGTTCTAATGAATAAAGTAAAGAAAATTACTGGCATGGCATTATTTCTTCCGGTATTTTGCATGCTGTTAGTTATGTTAGTAAATGTAATATATGATGCGGCAAACGGCAATTTTGCATTTAATTTTTTTACCATTTCTGTCCGGAATGGCATACTCTATGGCCGTCTGATAGATATCTTAAACAGAGGCAGTGAGATTGCAATTTTAGCAATTGGCATGACGCTGGTAGTGTCATCCTCCGCTGGTACTGATATTTCTGTCGGGTCTGTTATGTCACTTTCTGCCTCTTTCTGCTGTATGCTTCTGGCAGGTTATGGCGTTGCCTCTGCAAGCACACTTGCAATGCCTTTATTCTTAGGCGTTTTAGGTGGTATCTTAATGGGATGTGTCTGTGGGGCATTTAATGGCTTCTTAGTTGCTTATCTGAATGTACAGCCTATGGTAGCAACATTGATTCTGTTTTCAGCCGCAAGGGCAATCGGGCTTCTTCTGTGCAATAACGTAATTGTATATGTAAGGAATGATTCATTTGGCTTCTTTGGAAGCTTCCTTGGGCCAGTCCCTACACCAATAGTAATTGCAGCACTTTGTATTCTGGTTATATCCCTTTTACTCAGATACACTGCACTGGGACTTTACATACAAAGTGTTGGTATCAACAAAAAAGCTTCAAGAATTGCAGGTTTAAACTCTGAAAAAATCATTTTCCTGTGTTATATTGTGTGTGGCCTGTGTGCAGGAATTGCAGGAATTGTAGCCTCTTCGAGGATTACTTCCGCAGATTCAAATAATATAGGGCTTAACTTTGAACTTGATGCCATTCTGGCAGTTGCACTTGGCGGAAACAGCCTGGGCGGTGGAAAATTCCGTCTGGCAGGTTCAATAATTGGTGCTTATACAATCCAGGCAATCACTACTACATTGTATGCACTTGGTGTATCTACAGAGCAGGCACCTGTATATAAAGCAATAGTTGTAATTATAATAGTAACTATACAGGCACCTCCATTTAAAGCATTTATGAAACGTATGTCAGATAAGAGACAGTTGTCAAAAGGAGGTGCAGCAGTATGAAAAACAAGAAATTAAACAGCAATACCCTTCTTTTAATTATTACTATTGTACTGTTCTTTGTTATGTATGCAGCAGGCTGTATAGTATATAGTGATAAAGGATTTGGGAATATACAGACTTTTTTAAATCTCTTAATTAACAATGCCGGACTTTTATGTGTTACATGTGGCATGACATGTATTATGCTTACCGGAGGAATTGATATTTCTGTAGGTTCACTTATTGCCCTGGATTGTATGATTCTGGCAGTAGGCATGGAACACTGGGGCATGAGTGCACCAGTATTATGTATAATTGTGCTTTTAATAGGCATTGTATTTGGAATGGTACAGGGATTCTGTGTTGGATATCTTAAAATCCAGCCATTCATCGTTACTATGGCAGGCATGTTCTTTGGCAGGGGCATGACAGCAGTTATCTCCACAAACCAGGTTTCAATAAGCAATGAATGGTTTGTAAAACTTGCAAACACAAAAATAGAGCTTCCATTTGGTGCATATACAAATAATAAAGGGGCACTTCAGATACCATTTGTCAGGCTGACTGTTGTAGTTGCACTGATTGTACTTGTGGTAATTTTCCTGATGCTACGGTATACAAAGTTTGGCCGCAGTCTTTATGCAGTAGGTGGCAATGAACAGTCTGCTGTTATGATGGGTTTAAATGTACCTATGACAAAGCTTAAAGCATATGTATTATCTTCTTTCTTATGCTCAATCGGCGGCATATGCTTTTGTTTAAATACGATGTCTGGCAATGTGCAGCAGGCAACAGGTCTTGAAATGGATGCTATTTCATCTTCTGTAATTGGTGGCACGCTTCTGACAGGAGGTGTAGGAAATGTAATTGGTTCTTTCTTCGGCGTTATGATTAATGGTACAATTTCAACACTGGTTAAGACAAATGGCAAGCTGTTAAGCTCCTGGTCAAATATCGCAGTGGCAGCACTGTTATGCTTCTTTATCGTATTGCAGAGTGTATTTGCAAAAATTAAAGAAAAGAAATAAGGTATGGTATGAATATAAGGAGATGGTATGAAAAAACAGATATGTCTGTTTATATGTATAATTCTTTTACTTTCAGGCTGTGGCAGGCTGGAAACAAATGACCATGTAGAACCAGATTCTGGACAGGACAGTAAAAACCTGATTGTAGTAGGGCTGTCACAGGTAGGCTCTGAGTCAGACTGGCGGCTTGCCAATACACGGTCTTACCGGGAAACATTTACTGAAGAGAATGGCTATTACCTGATTTTTGAGGATGCACAGCAAAAGCAGGAAAACCAGGTAAAAGCAATCCGCAATTTTATTCTCCAGGAAGTGGATTATATTGTGCTGGATGCTATTGCGGAAACAGGGTGGGATGCAGTACTTACAGAAGCAAAAGAAGCAGGGATTCCTGTAATTTTATCAGACCGTTTTGTCCAGGTGGAAGATGACAGTCTATATACCTGCTGGATAGGCAGTGATTTTGAAGAGCAGGGAAGACAGGCAGGAAAATGGCTTAAAGATTATCTGAAAAAGAAGGGCAGGGATGAAGAAATAATAAATATTGTTACACTTCAGGGAACTTTGGATTCAACTGCCCAGATTGGACGGACAGAAGGATTTCGGCAGGTTCTGGAAGAACAAAAAAACTGGACTATGCTGGAGCAGCAGCCAGGAGAATTTGTCCAGGCAAAGGCCAAAGAAGTGATGGAGTATTTTCTTAAAACGTATCCAGATATCGATGTAGTGGTCTGCGAAAATGACAATATGGCATTTGGAGCTATAGATGTCATGAAAGAGGCAGGAAAAAGCTTTGGGAAAAAAGGCGGCATTATTGTTATTTCCTTTGATGCCACTGATGCAGCACTGGAGGCTGTAAAAAGAGGGGAAATTAACGCAGACTTTGAATGTAATCCCCTCTTAGGGCCTTTAGTAGATGAGAATATTAAAAAACTTGAAGCTGGGCAGGAAGTAGAAAAAATCCAGTATGTAGACGAGACATATTATGATTAAAATTTTGGCAGCTGTTTTGTATCTGGAGTGGTAATTTCACAGTATCCAGATAAAGTTATACTACCAATTAAAAACAATTTGTGTTATAATTATAGGAGGGCAGAAAATGCTACAGACAGAGAATTACAAATTTTGGTTTTGCACTGGTTCACAGGATTTATATGGAGATGAATGTCTTGAAAAGGTGGCCAGACATTCCAGACAGATGGTAGATGAATTAAATAAGACAGGGATTCTTCCATATGAACTGGTGTGGAAACCAACACTTATTACTAATGAGCTGATACGTAAAACGTTTAATGAAGCAAATGCAGACAGGGAGTGTGCAGGTGTTATCACCTGGATGCATACGTTTTCACCTGCAAAGTCATGGATTTTAGGACTTCAGGAGTACAGGAAGCCGCTTATGCACTTCCATACCCAGTTTAATGAAGAAATTCCTTATGACTCTATTGACATGGATTTTATGAATGAAAACCAGTCTGCCCACGGTGACAGGGAATATGGCCATATTGTAAGCCGGATGCGCATAGAGCGCAAAGTGGTAGCAGGCCACTGGTCAGACCCTGTTGTTGCAGGAAAAATTGCTTCATGGATGCGTACTGCTGTTGGCATTATGGAAAGCAGCCATATCCGTGTTATGCGTGTGGCTGACAATATGCGCAATGTGGCCGTTACTGAGGGTGACAAGGTAGAAGCACAGATTAAGTTTGGATGGGAAGTAGACGCTTATCCAGTAAATGAGATTGCAGAGTCAGTTGCAGCGGTTTCTGCTTCTGATACAAATGCACTTGTAGATGAATATTATGATAAATACGAGATTTTACTGGAGGGCAGGAACCCGGAAGAGTTTAAGCAGCATGTTGCAGTCCAGGCACAGATTGAGATTGGCTTTGAGCGTTTCCTGCAAGAGAAAAATTACCAGGCAATAGTAACCCACTTTGGAGACTTAGGGGCATTAAAACAGCTTCCTGGGCTTGCAATCCAGAGGCTTATGGAAAAGGGCTATGGTTTTGGTGCAGAGGGCGACTGGAAAGTAGCAGCAATGGTGCGCCTGATGAAGATTATGACAGCAGGGATGAAAGATGCAAAGGGAACATCTATGCTTGAAGATTATACCTACAATCTGGTAAAAGGAAAAGAAGGAATATTAGAGGCCCATATGTTAGAAATCTGCCCTACTATTGCAGATGGGCCTGTAAGCATCAAGTGCCAGCCATTATCAATGGGTGACAGGCAGGACCCTGCAAGACTTGTATTTACATCAAAAGAAGGTCCAGGCATTGCCACATCCCTGATTGACCTTGGCAACCGCTTCCGTCTGATTATTAATAGTGTAGACTGTAAGAAAAATGAAAAAGCAATGCCAAAACTTCCAGTGGCCACAAACTTCTGGGTGCCACAGCCGGATATGTACACAGGTGCAGAGGCGTGGATTCTGGCAGGTGGTGCACACCACACAGCATTTTCTTATGATATTACTGCGGAGCAGATGGGAGACTGGGCAGCCGCTATGGGCATTGAAGCTGTATATATCGATAAAGATACAAAAATACGTGATTTCAAGAAGGATTTAATGCTGGGCGAAGTATTTTACCGTTAACAGAAAAACATATAATATAATAAAATAGCACAGAAAAGAGGTTAAATTATGAAATTTTTCGTAGATACTGCAAATGTAGAAGACATCAGAAAAGCAAATGACATGGGTGTAATTTGTGGTGTAACTACTAATCCTTCACTGATTGCAAAAGAGGGAAGGGATTTTAATGAGGTAATTAAAGAGATTACATCTATTGTAGACGGACCAATAAGTGGTGAGGTAAAGGCAACTACAACTGATGCAGAGGGCATGATTAAAGAGGGACGTGAAATTGCTGCCATCCATCCGAATATGGTTGTTAAAATTCCTATGACAGTAGAAGGCTTAAAGGCTGTAAAGGTGCTGTCAGCTGAGGGAATTAAGACAAATGTCACATTAATATTTACTGCCAACCAGGCACTTCTTGCAGCAAGGGCAGGAGCAACATATGTATCACCGTTCCTTGGAAGGCTTGATGATATTTCCCAGACAGGTGTTGACCTTATACGGGTTATTGCTGATATCTTCAATAATTACGGTCTGGAAACAGAGATTATTGCAGCAAGTGTCAGAAATCCTATACATGTAACAGACTGCGCACTGGCAGGTGCAGATATAGCAACTGTGCCTTATAAAGTAATTGAGCAGATGACAAAACATCCGCTGACTGACCAGGGCATTGTAAAATTCCAGGCTGATTACAAAGCTGTATTTGGTGAATAGCCATTACAGAGATGCGGCAAATAGATATTAGAAGGAGAGTATAAAGAGTATAATGAACAAATTAGAACTTCAAAAGACCGCTGTGGAAGTCAGAAAAGGTGTTATAAACGGTGTACACAGTGCAAAAGCAGGACATCCGGGCGGGTCTTTATCAGCAGCAGATATTTTTACATATCTTTATTTTGAAGAGATGAATATTGACCCGGCAAACCCTAAAATGGAAGGACGTGACCGTTTTGTATTGTCAAAAGGCCATACTGCACCAGGACTTTATTCTGCACTGGCTAACAGGGGCTATTTTCCAGTAGAAGATTTGCTGACACTTCGCCATACTGGTTCATACCTGCAGGGACATCCGGATATGAAACATATCCCTGGCGTTGATATGTCGAGCGGTTCCCTGGGACAGGGACTGTCTGCGGCTGCCGGGATGGCGATGGCAGCAAAGCTTGATAATAAGGATTACCGTGTATATGCACTCTGCGGTGACGGGGAAATACAGGAAGGGCAGATATGGGAGGCTGCTATGTTTGCAGGCCACCGTAAGCTGGACAACCTGGTGGTAATTGTAGATAATAATAACCTGCAGATTGACGGGCCAGTTGATGAGGTATGTTCCCCATATCCTATTGATAAGAAGTTTGAAGCATTTAATTTCCATGTAATAAATATTGATGGAAATGATTTTGATGAAATTGATAAGGCATTTAAAGAGGCAAGGCAGACAAAGGGCATGCCTTCAGCTATTATCGCCCATACATTAAAAGGAAAAGGCGTTTCATTTATGGAAAACTCTGTAGGATGGCATGGAAAAGCGCCAAATGATGCAGAATATGAAATTGCAATGAATGACTTAAAGAAAGCAGGTGACGCATTATGCCAGTAATTGGAAATATAAATGAACTGCCTAAAATTGCTACCAGGGAAAGCTATGGAAATGCTTTAGTGGAACTGGGAAAAGAACATGCAGACGTAGTTGTGCTGGATGCTGACCTTGCAGCAGCTACCAAGACAGGAACTTTTAAAAAAGTATTTCCAGAGCGCCACATTGACTGTGGCATTGCAGAAGCCAATATGACAGGTATTGCAGCCGGGATGTCTA
This sequence comes from Lachnoclostridium sp. UBA7122, assembly GCA_002493085.1. Lineage (GTDB taxonomy): Bacteria > Bacillota > Clostridia > Lachnospirales > Lachnospiraceae > Butyribacter. Next base: position 3,462 of record DKXQ01000115.1, on the reverse strand, counting down.
CTTGTGGGAAAGTACCATTTATCAGCACATTTGCAATGTTTGCAGCTGGGCGTTCTTATGAACAGGTAAGGAATTCCATCGGTTATCCACATCTGAATGTTAAAATTGGCGCAACCCACGCAGGCATTTCTGTAGGCGAGGACGGTGCAAGCCACCAGTGTAATGAGGATATGGCACTGATGCGTGTAATACCTGGCATGGTGGTTATCAATCCTAGTGATGATATAGAGGCAAAAGCGGCTGTAAAAGCAGCATATGCCCATGAAGGTCCTGTATATCTGCGTTTTGGCCGGCTGGCTGTCCCAGTTATTAATGACAGGCCAGATTATAGCTTTGAAATTGGCAAAGGCGTAACCTTAAAACAGGGAAGCAGCCTTACTATTTTTGCTACAGGGCTTTGTGTGTCAGAAGCATGCATAGCTGCGGATATGCTGGAAAAGGATGGCATAGATGCAGAAGTTATCAATATACATACAATTAAACCATTAGACGAAGAACTTGTCGTAGCTTCCGCCTCAAAGACAAAGAGAGTATTTACAGTGGAAGAACACTCCATTATAGGCGGTCTTGGTGCAGCAGTATCAGAAGTCCTGGGTGAAAAGTGCCCTACAAAGATTACACGTCTTGGGGTGCGTGATGTATTTGGTGAATCCGGTCCGGCAAAGGAACTTTTACATAAGTATGAACTGGATGCAGAAGGCATCTATAAAAACATTAAGGCAAATCTATAAGTAGTAAAACCAGCCGTCCAGTATATCTTTGTTACTTGTGGCGGCTGGCGGAATGGAGGCAATTTTATGAATCAGAGCGGGACATCGCTTGGCATTGAGTTTGGCTCAACCAGAATTAAAGCTGTCCTTACCGGGGAGGATGGTACACCGTTAGCTTCGGGAAGCCATGAATGGGAAAACCAGTATAAAAATGGTATCTGGACTTACAGCCTGGATTCTATCTGGAACGGACTGCAGGACTGTTATAAAAACCTTGCAGAGAATTTTAAGTATACTTATGGAGAAGAACTTACTACAACAGGCTCTATTGGATTCAGTGCCATGATGCATGGATATATGGCATTTGATAAAAATGGGGAGCTGCTTGTCCCATTCCGTACATGGCGGAACACAATTACAGGACAGGCGGCAAAGATACTTACAGAAGAGTTTAATTACAATATTCCAGAGAGGTGGAGCATTTCACATCTTTACCAGGCAATCCTGAATAAAGAAGAACATGTGAAAGATGTGGCATTTCTTACCACACTGGCAGGATATATACACTGGAAAATGACAGGGGAGAAAGTTATTGGCGTGGGGGATGCTTCTGGCATGTTCCCAATAGATAGCAAAACTAAGAACTATAATGCTTCTATGAAGGAAAAGTTTAACACCCTTACAGCTTCTTGTGGCTATCCATGGAAATTAGATGAAATACTGCCAGAAGTCCTGTGCGCAGGGGAACAGGCTGGTTTTCTTACAGAAGAGGGCGCAAAACTTTTAGACCCGTCAGGAACGTTAAAAGCTAATATACCAGTATGCCCGCCAGAAGGTGATGCAGGCACAGGAATGGCTGCAACAAACAGCGTAGCTGTACGGACAGGCAATGTTTCAGCAGGAACATCTGTTTTTGCAATGATTGTACTGGAAAAAGAACTGTCAGATGTCCACCAGGAGATTGACATGGTTACGACACCATCTGGCGACCCAGTTGCAATGGTACACTGTAACAACTGTACATCTGACTTAAATGCCTGGGTGGGGCTGTTCCGCGAATTTGTAGAAAGCTTTGGCATGAAAGTGGATATGGACAAGCTGTTTTCTGTGCTTTACAATAAAGCGCTGGAGGGTGATGCAGACTGTGGCGGCCTGCTGGCTTATAACTATTTTTCAGGAGAGAGCATCACAGGATTTGAAGAGGGAAGACCGCTTTTTGTAAGAAGCGTAGAAGGAAACTTTAACCTTGCAAACTTTATGCGTGTCCATCTGTTTACTGCACTTGGTGCACTGAAAAATGGCTTAGATATTCTTTTAAAAGAAGAAAAAGTAAAAGTAGATAAAATCTATGGACATGGCGGGCTGTTTAAAACACCTGTTGTAGGACAGAGGATTATGGCAGCAGCGATGGATACTCCTGTCTCTGTTATGGAAACAGCAGGAGAAGGCGGTGCCTGGGGCATTGCACTCTTAGCTTCCTATATGCAGAACAAAGCAGACGGGGAAAGCCTTTCAGATTATCTGGATAACAAAATATTTGGCAGCGGGGACGGAGTGACAGAGCAGCCAGTACCAGGTGATGCAGAGGGATTTGATGAATTTATGAAGCGTTATAATAAGGGGCTGCCAATCGAGAGGGCAGCAGTAGAAACTTTAAAGTAAGGAACTGCAAATAATTAAAATAAATAGAAAGGCCGTTATGCTGGAAAAATTAAAAAAACAAGTATATGAAGCAAATATGGAATTGCCACGCCGGGGCCTGGTTACTTACACCTGGGGCAATGTCAGCGGAATTGACAGGGAAAGCGGTTATTTTGTAATCAAGCCAAGTGGTGTGGATTATGATGTTTTATCACCAGAAGATATGGTGGTTATAGATTTGGATGGCAATAAAATAGAAGGAAAATACAAACCGTCATCTGATACAGCAACCCATCTGGAACTGTATAAAAAATACCCTGAAATCGGTGGTGTAGTACATACACATTCGCCAGAGGCAACTGCATGGGCACAGGCAGGACGGGGCATCCCGCTTTATGGAACAACACATGCTGATTATTTCTATGGAGAGATTCCATGTGCCAGAAGCCTGACACCAGAAGAAATTGACAGTGCTTATGAAGAAAATACAGGGAAAGTAATTATTGAAACATTTGAGAAGAATGGCATAAATCCTATGTACACACCTGGAGTACTGTGTACAAACCATGGACCATTTACATGGGGGAAAGATGCAGCAGAAGCTGTCCATAATGCAGTTGTATTAGAAGAAGTGGCAAAGATGGCAACAAAGACAGAATTAATTAACCCAAAGGCAAAGCCAGCGCCAGATTGCATTAAAGATAAGCATTTCTTCCGTAAACATGGGAAGAATGCATATTATGGGCAGTCTATAAAGTAACTTATTCAAGCTGTTTTCACACACTGGTTTCTGACAGCGTATGAAAGCAGCTTTTAGTTTTTTTACTGGAATAAAATCTTTTTTGTCTGGCTTATTTTCTTACTGAAAAGGGTTAAACTTTCCAGATATGCCCTGGACAGCTCCCTGGGGTTTTCTAATTTTTCTAAAATCTGCATGGTATCCAGACCTTCACTTTGCATTTCAATAATAGAGCCTTTAATAATATGATAGTGTAACTTTATCTGGGTATATAAATATTGACTTTGGCATGGCAATTTCAAAGTTCTTACAACGGCCAGCCCGCTCCCTCTTCAATGGGAACACGCAGTGGTGCATAAAGCCTCAAAATAC
>DKXQ01000230.1 GCA_002493085.1 Lachnoclostridium sp. UBA7122 | reverse complement strand
TCCCCAGGTAAAGTTATACTATCAATTTCTTGACTGAAAATTAAAAAAAATGTATATTTATTATTGCAAACAGATAAACCATAATGCCAGCTATACAAAATTTTAACATAATTATTATACAGAAGCCATAGAATGGAGGTTATTATGTCGAGTAGAAAGTTTAACGAATCTATGCCACTTGCTCCCCTTAAAATCATAACTATTGGAAACTGCTCTCAAATAGGTGGAAAAATAGACAGGTTAATCGTAGAACGCAGAAAAAATGCTCTCTTAAATGAAGAAAAACCAGCCTTTAAAATGTCAGGATATGACTCAGATACATATCTTGTCCCATTTGAGTGCCCAAGATTTGGCACAGGTGAGGGCAAGGCTGTTATAAACCAATCCATAAGAGGCACTGACCTCTTTATAATCGCTGATATTGTAAATTACAGCCTTACTTATACTATGCGTGGCTGTAAATCCAATATGTCACCCGATGATTACTTTATGGACCTTAAACGTGTAATTATGGCATGCAGCGGACAAGCCAGACGTATAACTGTAATTATGCCTTATCTGTACGAAGGACGCCAGCATCTGCGCATTGTCAATGAGTCACTTGACTGTGCCCAGGCACTTAAAGAGCTTATTGCAATGGGAGTTGAAACTATTATAACATTTGATGCCCATGACAACCGTGTCCAGAATGCCATACCAATACATGGCTTTGACAACTTCTTTACTTCATACCAGTTTATAAGCACACTGCTTGAAAGCAACCCAGATGTAATAGCAGACAAAGACCATCTTATGATAATAAGTCCAGATGAAGGTGGTATGCGCAGAGCTGTGTACTATGCAAATCTTTTAGAAGTTGGTGTAGGCATGTTTTATAAAAGGCGTGATTATTCAAAATTTGTCAACGGTGAACATCCTGTAGTTTCATTTGAATTTTTAGGAAACGATGCCGCTGGCAAAGATGTAATAATTGTTGATGATATGATAGCCTCTGGGCGTACAGTATTTGAAACCGCAAAGGAACTAAGAAAAATGAATGTGCATAAAATCATTATATGCGCAACATTTGGACTGTTTTCAGGCGGAACCAGCGGAATTGATAAAGCATATGAACAACATATATTTGACCAGATATACACAACAAACCTCTGTTACTGCCCAGAAGAAATAAAAAGCAGGAAATATTACCATATAGTTGACCTAAGCAGCTATATATCACTTATAATTGACACACTAAACCATGATACAAGCGTAAACGATATAATGGATGCAACTGAAAGGATACAAAACCTGCTGGCGGACAGGAAACATTAAAGGGTATCTGGCTGTCCAGGCAGCTTTGCTGGGTGCATATATTATTTTTGCTTTATAGGACACACTCTCCTATAAAGCAAAAAAAGCCAATACATCTATTTTTACAGACATATTGGCCTCTTATGCTTACTCGCCACTGGCAATAATCTCTTTCTTATTATATGAACCACACGCTTTACATACTCTGTGTGACATCATTAAAGCTCCACATTTACTGCATTTGACCAGATTTGGAACAGTCATTTTCCAGTTAGCCCTTCTTTTATCCCTGCGTGACTTAGAAGATTTATTTTTTGGACAAATAGACATTTTTCGTTACACCTCCTAAACAATTTCTACTCCTATAATGTTATAACATTTATTGCAACACTTTTTCGATTATACCAACCGGCAATTGGTTTGTCAATGCTTTTTCTCCCAGGGTGTTCCATTTTTTTTAAACGCTTGCTTATAGTTAATTTTAACAAACTGTTGTATAACTGTCTGACAGCTATTGGATACAATCAATAAAATTTCTAAAAAGCTGACAAATACATTTACAAATACAGTTAAATGTGATATATTCTAATGCAGTTAGCAGGTATATATGGAACAAAGGCGTTCTCAATTTATTTGAGTACGCCTTTTTTGCTAGAATTACACGGTGAAAAATGCATATACTATATACCGTTAAAAAATATTTCCGCAGATAATTACTGGACAATGTGAAAGGATGGTACATAAATATGGAAAAAAATGTTATTGAACAGGTTTTTGGAACAGACGTGTTTAACGATGACAGAATGAGAGAAAAACTTCCCAAGGATGTATATAAATCATGGAAGAAGACACTTGAAAGCGGTGCAGACCTTGATACTGATATTGCTAATGCTGTTGCACATGCAATGAAGGAATGGGCTCTTGACCGTGGGGCTACACACTATACACACTGGTTCCAGCCAATGACTGGTGTTACTGCTGAAAAGCATGATTCTTTTTTAAGTCCTGCAACAGACAGCAGGCCTGTACTTGTATTCTCAGGTAAAGAACTTATTAAAGGCGAGCCTGATGCCTCTTCATTCCCATCAGGCGGCCTGCGTGCTACATTTGAAGCAAGAGGTTATACTGCATGGGACTGTACATCACCGGCATTTTTGCGTGAAGATGCCGCTGGTGTCACACTTTGTATCCCTACAGCATTTTGTTCTTACACTGGTGAAGCACTGGACAAAAAAACCCCGCTGCTGCGCTCCATGGAAGCCATCAGCAAACAGGCTGTGCGTATACTTAAACTCTTTGGATATAATGATGTTAAAAAAGTTTCCTGCTCTGTAGGGCCTGAACAGGAATATTTCCTTGTAGACAGGGACAAATATTTACAGCGTAAAGATTTAATATTTACAGGACGTACCCTTTTTGGCGCACCTGCACCAAAAGGGCAGGAGTTAGATGACCACTATTTTGGCACAATCAAAGAACGTGTTGCTGCATTTATGAAAGACCTGAACATAGAACTCTGGAAGCTTGGTGTACTCTCTAAAACACAGCACAATGAAGTTGCACCTGCACAGCATGAAATGGCTCCTATCTTTGCTACAGCAAATATATCTACAGACCACAACCAGCTTGTTATGGAAGTTATGAAAAAAGTTGCAAAGAGACATAATTTAGAGTGCCTTCTACATGAAAAGCCTTTTGCTGGTGTAAATGGTTCAGGCAAACATAATAACTGGTCTATTGTAACTGATACAGGCATAAACCTTCTTGACCCTGGCAAAAAACCACATGAAAATACAGTATTCCTGCTCTTCCTTGCAGCAGTAATTAAAGCTGTAGACAATAATGCAGAACTTCTCCGTCTGTCTGCTTCAAACCCAGGTAATGACCACAGGCTTGGAGCCAATGAAGCACCTCCTGCTATTATTTCTATTTTCCTTGGCGAACAGCTAGAAGACGTAATAGAACAGATTGTAAAGGGTGACGCTTCATCTTCAATACAGGGCAGCCAGCTTGACACAGGAGTACATGTACTTCCTGTAATCAGAAAAGATGCAACAGACAGAAACCGTACTTCACCATTTGCATTTACAGGTAATAAATTTGAGTTCAGAATGTTAGGCTCTTCACTTTCAATCGCTGGTCCTAACTTTACATTAAATGCTATTGTAGCCGATGCCCTTCAGGATTTTGCCGATGAACTGGAAAATTCCGGAAACTTTGAAACTGATGTTAAAGAACTTATTAAGAAAACTATTATTGAGCATAAAAAAGTAATATTTAATGGCGATGGTTATTCAGATGACTGGATTGCTGAAGCTGAAAGGCGCGGGCTTCCAAATATTAAATCCATGGTTGAAGCTATCCCATATCTTGTATGTGATAAGACAGTAAAACTCTTTGAAAGACAGAATGTGCTGAACAAAGTTGAGCTCGAATCACGTGCTGAAATTAACTATGAAATTTACTCCAAAACAATAAATATTGAGGCAAAGACAATGGCTGACATGGCTGGCAAGCAGTATATACCTTCCATTATAAATTATGTTAAAAGCCTTGCAGACTCAATTAATAGTATTAAAGCAGCCTCTTCTGAAGCTGACATATCTGTACAGACAAATCTGCTAAACAAGTGTTCTTCCCTTCTTGCTAAGACACAGAAAGCACTTGCCAACCTTGAAAAAGTAACTGCCGAAGCAGCAAATAAAGAAGAAGGAAAAGAACAGGCAACATTCTTTAAAGAAGTCGTTTTTGCCGCTATGGAAGAACTGCGTGCCCCTGTTGATGAACTTGAAATGATAGTTGACCAGGAGTACTGGCCAGTACCAACATATGGCGATTTATTATTTGAAGTTTAAGCATAAGTGTGCATATTATTTTTGCTTTATAGGATGCACTTTCCTATGAAAGAACAAATACCACATAAGGCATATAAATTAAATTCCCCGCCTTATGTGGTATCTTAATATCTTCTAACATCTTTTTATAATTCTTTAGTAAAGCGTTCACTTTCTGGATATTCCTCTTTTTTCACCAGAATACATATAATAATATATGCTGTTATTATTAAAAATGTATACATAACTATATAAATATAACTGGCGTTTAACTGCCATAATCCTGATATTCCAGCAAGAGTTCCAATCACTGTAGCAGAAAAACCATTTGTTCCAGAAACGCACTTCCTTGTAATAATTAATTTTCTCTCCCAGACTTCCCTGATAAGCCCAAATGCAGGACACAAAATTGCTACAATAAAAAGAAATTTCATCTCCATAACAGTCCCTCCTTACTTATGTATGTTTTTTCTTTTGCGTACTGCTTCAGCAAGTAAAAATTCAATCTGTCCATTTATAGAACGGTAGTCTTCCTCTGCCCACTGTGCAAGCTCATTCCAGAGAGATGGAGCAAGCCTTAAAAGTACCTGTTTCCTTGCCTTTTCCCTGTCTTTAAGTTTCTTTTCCCTGTCTTTAACTTCCTTTTCAAGTGCTTCCAGCCTTTTTAGCCGCTCTTTTAACTTTAATTCCTGCTCCTCAATCCTTTCTTCTTCCATAATATCTGGCCTCTCAATAATTTGTTCTTGTAATACAGCTACAATAAACTAATAAATACTGCTGCTGTTTACAACTGGCTGTGCCTCCTTATTAGCACATAAAACTACTAAAAGATTGCTGACCATTGCCGCTTTCCTCTCCTCATCAAGCATAACTATGTCATCTTCTGCAAGCTGGTTAATTGCCATCTGTACCATGCCCACTGCCCCTTCAACAATCTTCTTTCTTGCTGCAATAATAGCAGTTGCCTGTTGTTTCTGCAGCATTGCCGCTGCAATTTCCTCTGCATAAGAAAGATGTGTTATGCGGACTTCTTCTACAAGAATCCCTGCTTCCTTTACTTTCTTCTGAAGGTCTTCTTTCATATTCTCTGCAATTTCCTGGCTGCTTCCACGCAATGTTTTTTCGTGTTCTTCATCATTGTCGTCATTATCTGTCAGAAGGTCATACGGGTATAGCCTTGCAATCTTACGTATTGTTGAATCGCACTGTATAGACAGGAATGTATTGTAGTCATCTACATTAAAAACAGCATCTGTAGGATTTACCACTTTCCATACAGCAACCGCCCCGATAATTATTGGATTGCCCAAGGCATCATTTACTTTCTGCTGTTTATTATTTAAAGTTATCGTCTTTAATGAAATCTTTTTCTTTACAGATGTTCCAGCAGTTTTGCCTGGTGCAACAAGTGAAACAAATGGATTGGTCCAGTAAAATCCCTGTTTTTTAATAGTACCATAATACTGTCCAAATAATGTCAGTACAATAGCTTCATTAGGATTTACTATATGTAGCCCTGCAAGTATAATCCCAAATATTGCAATGCCAATTACAGAAACAATACATATACAGATACATAAATTGTCTGGCAATTTGTTTTCTGCAGTAAAACCAGTAATAAAAAGTGCCAGACAAGCCAGCATGCCAGCTAAAGCTACAATTAATACAGACATTCCGTTGGCTTTTGTAATTTCTTTCTCCTCTACTTTCCTGATTTTCTCTTTCATGATAATAACCTCCATTCTGATGTCTTGAAATCACTTCTAAAAAGTGATTCTTATATATTATTGTGATATCATTTTGATATCATTATTATATTCCTTGGCTGAAGAATTGTCAACAATAAATTACAATATTTTTATAGTTAAATACCCCACAAAGCTGACAGGACATAAAATTTATCTTTCATAGCAGAGTTGTCTTAATGAGACAGTGTAACTTTACCTGGGGAATTT
>DKXQ01000079.1:18509-18649 GCA_002493085.1 Lachnoclostridium sp. UBA7122 | reverse complement strand
TTTATTTTATGAGGTTATCCTGATGTCATTTTTCTTTTACTTGACAATAGAATATAATTATAATAGAATTAAAATAACATAAAGCAAAAATAAACAGGGGTAGTCATAGTATGAAACAGATAAAGCGAAGAAAAGGAATA
>DKXQ01000079.1:0-18145 GCA_002493085.1 Lachnoclostridium sp. UBA7122 | reverse complement strand
AAATAGTGAACTCGCCTTGGAGCTGCCGGTTGAATTACAGTAGATTTGGACGGAGTCCCACCGTTACAGGGGAAGGGTTTTGAAGCGCAAGCTGATGCACCTGTGAGAGCATGATTTATTCATGAATAAGAGTGGTACCGCGTGAGGATATTCTCCCGTCTCTATATATATTTTATATATAGAGGCGTTTTTTATTGCTTTATTAATTGTTTTATAGTTATTTTTTTAATAGAAAGGAAATGGGTTTTATTATGAAAGGTTTTGAAAAGTACCAGAAAAGCTATTTTATGCCTCCAGAGGAGTGTTATGACTGGGTTAAGAAGGATGCAGCAGACAAAGCGCCTGTATGGTGCAGTGTTGATTTGCGTGATGGAAACCAGGCTCTTGTTGAACCTATGGGTTTAGAGCAGAAGGTTGAATTTTTTAAATTGCTGGTCCAGATAGGTTTTAAGGAGATTGAAGTAGGTTTTCCAGCTGCATCTGAGACAGAATACACTTTCCTGCGCACCCTTATTGAAAGGAAGCTTATACCTGATGATGTAACTGTACAGGTGCTGACACAGGCAAGGGAGCATATAATACGCAAGACATTTGAAGCTGTAGATGGTGCGCCTAATGCAGTTGTGCATGTGTACAATTCAACATCTGTAGCACAGAGGGAACAGGTGTTTAAGAAGTCAAAGGATGAAATTAAACAAATAGCTGTAGATGGTGCAAAATTATTAAAAGAGCTTGCAGCAGAAGTAAAAGGCAATATACGTTTTGAATACAGTCCTGAAAGTTTCCACGGAACTGAGGTGGATTATGCAGTTGAGGTGTGCAATGCAGTCCTTGATATATGGCAGCCACAAGAAAATGCCAAAGCTATTATAAATATCCCGTCAACTGTGGAAAATGCGATGCCGCATGTGTTTGCAAGCCAGGTTGAGTATGTACACAAGCATTTAAAATACCGTGATAATGTTGTTTTATCATTGCATCCACACAATGACAGGGGCACAGGCGTGGCATCTGCTGAACTTGGGATGCTTGCAGGTGCTGACAGGCTTGAAGGCACACTTTTCGGCAATGGTGAGAGGACGGGCAATCTTGACCTTGTTATCACAGCTATGAACTTACACTCACATGGTGTTGACTCTGGGCTTGATTTTAGCAATATGCAAAAAATTGCGGATATGTATGAAGAACTTACCGGCATGCAGGTTTCAAAAAGACAGCCATATGCAGGTGAACTTGTGTTTACGGCTTTTTCAGGTTCCCACCAGGACGCAATATCAAAGGGCATGTCATACCGTGAGGAAAGTAAAGACCCTGGCTGGACAGTTCCATATCTTCCGATTGACCCAAAGGATGTAGGCAGGACTTATGATTCTGATGTTATCCGGATAAACAGCCAGTCAGGAAAAGGCGGTGTTGCATATGTGCTTAAACAGAATTTTGGAATTGTACTGCCAGATAAGATGCGTGAAGAAGTCGGCTATCTTATGAAGGGTGTGTCTGACCATGCACATGCAGAACTTTCACCAGATGATATGCTTGAGATTTTCCGTGAAAATTATTCCAGGGTAAAACATAAGTTTGATATTCCAGAGTGCCATTTTAAACAGGAAAATGGAATTATTGCATCAGTTACAATTAAAGAAGGTGATAAGATTACGGTAGTAAAAGCCCAGGGGAATGGACGGCTTAATGCTGTTAATAATGCGATACGCAGACACTTTGGATGTGTGCACCACCTTGCCCAGTATGAGGAACATTCATTATCAAGAAATTCCAATGCCATTGCAATCTGCTATGTAGGCATTACAACAGGTGATGATGACAAACTTACATGGGGTGTAGGTACAGATGAGGATATAATAAAAGCTTCCATATATGCACTGGTCAATGCAGTAAATAAAACTATGGTGCAGGACAAATAATAATAAAAATAATAAATTTGCCAATTGTAAAAATTTATATGGAATGTTCTGCATTATTGTAATATAATCTAGTTAATGTTGCAAAACATGAATTTTTATTAGGAGGTATATTATGGGAGATATAAACAGTTTAATCAGGCAGCTTGTTAATTATGGTATGGATAAGGGGCTTGTGCCAAAAGAAGATGAAGTATATACAGTAAACCGTTTACTTGAAGTACTTAAGCTTGATGAATATACAGAGCCGGAAGCTGTGCCAGAAAGCGGGGAGCTTGAGCAGATACTTGCAGGGATGCTGGATTTTGCTTATGCGGATGGGCTTATAGAGTCTGACAGTGTAGTATATAGGGACCTGATGGATACAAAAATTATGGGATGTCTTACACCACCGCCAAGTGTGGTTATAGATAAATTTAACTGCCTTTATAAAGAATCCCCGCAAAAGGCAACTGATTTTTATTATAATTTTAGCTGTGATACAGATTATATCCGCAGATACCGGATTGCCAGGGATATGAAGTGGACAGCAGATACTGAATATGGCAGGCTTGATATTACAATTAACCTTTCAAAACCGGAAAAAGACCCAAAAGCTATTGCTGCTGCAAGAAATTCCAAGCAGAGCGCATATCCAAAATGCCAGCTCTGTGTTGAAAATGAAGGTTATGCAGGACGTTTAAACCATCCAGCAAGGGAAACACACCGCATAATGCCTATAACTATTGATGGCGGACAGTGGGGATTCCAGTACTCACCATATGTATACTACAACGAACACTGCATTGTGCTTAATTCAGAACACACCCCAATGAAAATTGATGAATCAGCTTTCCGCAAGTTATTTGATTTTATAAAGCTTTTCCCACATTACTTTATAGGCTCTAATGCAGACCTTCCAATAGTTGGAGGCTCTATACTTACACATGAGCATTTCCAGGGCGGACATTATGAATTTGCTATGGAAAGGGCCAAAATAAAGAAAGAGATTACTATAAAAGGATATGAAGATGTTAAGGCAGGCATAGTGAACTGGCCAATGTCAGTTATAAGGATAAGCCACAGTGACAGCGGCAGGCTTGTAAAACTTGCTGCACATATACTTGATAAATGGCGTGCATATACAGATGAAGATGTATTTGTATTCGCAGAAACAGATGGTGAACCGCATAATACAATTACACCTATAGCACGTATGCGTGATGGCATGTATGAACTTGACCTTGTACTCCGCAATAATATTACTACAGAAGAACATCCGCTTGGTGTTTACCACCCACATAAGGAACTGCACCATATTAAAAAAGAAAATATTGGTCTTATTGAAGTAATGGGACTTGCAGTACTGCCAGCCCGTCTTAAAGATGAAATGAAAAAGCTTGGTGAATTTATCGTTACAGGCAAGGATATCAGAAGTGACGGGGAACTTGAAAAACATGCAGACTGGGCTGAAGAATTTAAATCACAGTATGACAATATAGATGAAAACAATGTAGATGAAATATTAAAAAAAGAAATTGGCATAGTATTTAAAAAAGTGCTTGAACATGCAGGAGTGTTTAAAAATGATGATAAGGGTGCAGCAGCGTTTATGAAGTTTATAGATGCCATTTAAGCTGTATGGCAACACAGTGCCTGCAAATTGTTATAATATGCAAAAAATCCCCAGGAAAAATTCTCCTGGGGATTTCTGGATGAATTAACGTCTTTTGACGTGCAAATTTATTTTAAAATCATTTGGAGGAAATGTCAATAGATTTACATTGCTACAGGTAACAAAAAATGGGAAAACTTAAGGGTTTAATACTTGACAGAAAAATGAATTAATGATAATATGAAAAATGCACTATTGTGGCTGATTATAAAATAAATTATACATGGTTAAGTATAACATAATTTATTTTAAATGAAAAGCCCTTTTGCAAATATACTCTAAAAAGTTAAGGAGTGGAACATCGTATGGAGAAGAACAGAATACGTCCGGTGAAGGCAGGAAATGGTTTGAGGATGAGTTATGCACGCCAGAATGAAGTCCTTGAAATGCCAAACCTCATTGAAGTGCAGACTAATTCTTACCAGTGGTTCCTGGACGAAGGACTTAAAGAAGTTTTCCGGGATATTTCCCCTATTTCTGATTTTGGTGGCCATCTTAGTCTTGAGTTTGTAGATTTTGTGCTTTGCAGGGATGAGATTAAGTATGATATCAGCCAGTGTAAGGAAAGGGATGCAACATATGCTGCGCCTTTAAAAGTAAAAGTGAGGCTGCATAACAAAGAAACAGAAGAAATCAAGGAACATGAGATTTTTATGGGAGACTTGCCATTGATGACTGCAACAGGCACATTTGTCATTAATGGTGCTGAACGTGTTATTGTCAGCCAGTTAGTACGTTCACCGGGCATTTATTATGCAATCAGCCATGATAAGATAGGCAAGGAACTGTATTCTGCTACGGTTATACCTAACCGTGGTGCATGGCTTGAATATGAAACCGACTCCAACGATGTATTTTATGTCCGTGTAGATAGAAACAGAAAAGTTCCTATTACTGTCTTTTTAAGGTCACTTGGTCTTGGGACTAATGAGCAGATTAAAGAAGTTTTTGGCGAAGAACCTAAGATTTTAGCAAGTATAGAAAAAGATGCAACTGAAAATTACCAGGATGGCCTTCTGGAACTGTATAAAAAGCTGCGCCCTGGCGAACCTTTGTCGGTTGACAGCGCTGAAAATCTTCTGAATGGAATGTTTTTTGACCCCAAAAGATATGACCTTGCAAAAGTAGGAAGATATAAGTTTAATAAGAAACTACATTTAAAAAACCGTATTGTGGGATGCAAAATTGCAGAAGATGTTGTCAATCCACAGACAGGCGAAATTTATGAGGCAGGTACACTTGTTACAACAGAACTTGCTACAGAATTCCAGAATTGTGCTGTGCCTTATGTAATGGTTGAATCAGAGGAGAGGGTTACTAAAATCCTTTCAAACCTTATGGTGGATTTAAGGACATATCTTCCTGATACAGACCCGGCAGAGCTTGGAATAACAGAGTCTGTATACTATCCGCTTTTAAAACAGATTCTTGAGGAAAATGAAGATATAGAAGAAATAAAAGAACTTATCCAGTTCAACAGGTCAGAACTTGTGCCTAAGCATATTACAAAAGAGGATATATTCGCATCTATCAATTATAATATGCATATTGAATATGGCATTGGCAATGATGATGATATAGACCATCTGGGCAACCGCCGCATACGTGCTGTAGGGGAACTTTTACAGAACCAGTACCGGATTGGGCTGTCAAGGATGGAAAGGGTTGTACGTGAAAGGATGTCAACACAGGACATAACTACTATAACGGCACAGTCCCTTATAAATATTAAGCCTGTAACAGCGGCTGTAAAAGAATTCTTTGGAAGCTCCCAGCTTTCACAGTTTATGGACCAGAATAACCCTCTTAGCGAACTTACCCACAAGAGACGTCTTTCTGCACTCGGGCCTGGCGGCCTTTCAAGGGACAGGGCAGGTTTTGAGGTCAGGGATGTACATTATACACACTATGGGCGCATGTGTCCTGTAGAAACACCTGAAGGACCTAATATTGGTCTTATCAACTCGCTTGCATCATATGCACGTATTAACGAATATGGTTTTATCGAAGCACCATACCGCAAACTTGATAAGACTGACCCTGCTAATCCTGTTGTAACAGATGAAGTTATATACCTTTCTGCTGATGAAGAAGATAAATATGTAGTTGCGCAGGCCAATGAGCAGCTTGATGCAGATGGACATTTTGTAAGAAATAACGTATCTGGACGTTTCCGTGAAGATACGTCAGAGTTCCAGAAGTCAAAAATAGATTTAATGGACGTTTCTCCTAAAATGGTCTTTTCCGTTGCTACAGCTATGATACCATTCCTTGAAAACGACGATGCCAACCGTGCGCTTATGGGCTCTAACATGCAGCGCCAGGCAGTTCCGCTTCTTATGACGGAGGCTCCTGCTGTTGGTACAGGCATGGAGATGAAAGCCGCAGTTGACTCAGGAAACTGTGTAATTGCAGAAGAGGATGGAGTAGTTGAGAGGTCTGCATCCAATGAGATTGTTATTAAAACATCCACAGGTGGCCGCCACAGATATAAACTTGCAAAGTTCCAGCGCAGTAACCAGGGAACGAGCATGAACCAGAAGCCAGTTGTAGAAAAAGGTGATAAAGTTAAAACAGGACAGGTTATTGCAGATGGCCCTTCTACATGTGGTGGGGAGATTGCCCTTGGCAAGAACCCCCTTATAGGATTTATGACCTGGGAAGGCTACAACTACGAAGATGCTGTACTTCTTAGTGAAAGGCTTGTACAGGATGATGTATATACATCAGTCCATATTAATGAATATGAGGCTGAGGCAAGAGATACAAAACTTGGCGCAG
Source organism: Lachnoclostridium sp. UBA7122 (assembly GCA_002493085.1). Lineage (GTDB taxonomy): Bacteria > Bacillota > Clostridia > Lachnospirales > Lachnospiraceae > Butyribacter. The sequence continues at coordinate 11,791 of DKXQ01000079.1, read as the reverse complement.
AAGAGATAACCCGTGATGTGCCAGGAGTAGGCGATGATGCGCTTAAAGACCTTGATGAGAGAGGCATTATCCGTATAGGGGCTGAAGTGCGTGCAGGGGATATACTTGTAGGAAAAGTTACTCCGAAAGGAGAGACTGAGCTTACTGCAGAGGAGCGGCTTTTGCGTGCTATTTTTGGTGAAAAGGCGCGTGAAGTCAGGGACACTTCATTAAAAGTACCTCATGGCGAATTTGGAATTATCGTTGATGCCAAAGTATTTACAAGGGAAAATGGAGATGAACTTCCGCCTGGCGTGAATGAATCAGTCCGTATTTATATAGCACAGAAACGTAAAATACAGGTTGGTGACAAAATGGCAGGCCGCCATGGCAATAAGGGTGTTGTTTCGAGAGTACTTCCTGTCGAGGATATGCCATTCCTTCCAAATGGCCGTCCGCTTGATATTGTTCTTAATCCGCTTGGCGTACCTTCACGTATGAATATAGGACAGGTGCTTGAGATACACTTAAGCCTTGCTTCCAAAGTGCTTGGTTTTAATGTTGCAACTCCTGTATTTGATGGCGCTAATGAAAATGATATTATGGATACGCTTGAAATTGCCAATGATTATGTAAATACACCGTTAAACCAGGAAGAACTAAACCAGGCTCTTAAAAATGCAGAAGAAAAACAGGATGAAGATGAAACAAAGCGTTTAAAGGATATAGTGCCTTTTGAAGATAAATATTCAGGTGTCCTTGACCCTGAAGTCATGAAATATCTTATAGAAAACCAGGAGTACCGCAAGGAATGGGAGGGTGTGCCTATTAACAGTGATGGCAAAGTAAACCTGCGTGACGGGCGTACAGGAGAGTACTTTGATGGCGCTGTAACAGTAGGTTTTATGCACTATCTTAAACTCCACCACCTTGTTGACGATAAAATACATGCACGTTCTACAGGCCCATATTCGCTTGTAACACAGCAGCCTCTTGGAGGTAAAGCACAGTTTGGCGGACAGCGTTTTGGTGAAATGGAAGTATGGGCGCTTGAAGCGTATGGGGCAGCTTATACACTCCAGGAAATTCTTACAGTGAAGTCTGATGATGTAATAGGGCGTGTTAAAACATATGAGGCTATTATTAAAGGTGACAATATCTCTGAGCCAGGAATACCTGAATCATTTAAGGTACTTTTAAAAGAGCTGCAGGCTCTTGCACTTGATGTAACTGTACTTGATGAAGATGGCAGTGAAGTTATACTCAGTGAGGAAATAGAAGAAAGTGATGATACAGACATCAGGCCTTTAATTGATGGTGATGACAATTTTGCGTTTGGAAGTGACGAATCATTTGAAGATGCAGGATTTACCGAGGGAACTGCAGAAGAACTTGAAGATGCAGCATTTGATGCGTTTGAAGAAGATGATTTAGTGCCAGGCTTTGATTAACAGGAGGTTGCTATGACAGAGACTAATGTCAGGGAAAATAAGCATATAACTTATGATTCCATAAAGATTGGGCTTGCTTCACCAGAGAAGATAAGAGAATGGTCACGGGGCGAAGTTAAAAAGCCTGAGACTATCAATTACAGAACATTAAAACCTGAAAAAGATGGTCTTTTCTGTGAAAAAATATTTGGACCAAGCAAAGACTGGGAATGTCATTGTGGTAAATATAAAAAGATACGTTATAAAGGTGTAGTATGTGACCGCTGTGGTGTTGAAGTTACAAAATCAAGTGTAAGGCGTGAGCGTATGGGGCACATTGAACTTGCTGCCCCTGTATCCCATATCTGGTACTTTAAAGGTATTCCAAGCCGCATGGGGCTTATTCTTGATGTTTCACCAAGAAATCTTGAAAAAGTGCTGTATTTTGCATCATATATTGTGCTTGAGACACAGGAGGATAACGGGCTTCAGCAGAAGCAGGTGCTGTCTGAGGCAGAATACCAGGAAGCAAGAAGCAAATATGGGGACACATTCCGTGTAGGCATGGGCGCAGAATCAATAATGGAACTGCTTATGAGCATTGACCTTGAAGAAGAATCAGCAGAACTGAAAGCAGAACTTAAAACTTCCTCAGGGCAGAAAAGAGCAAGGATAATAAAACGTCTTGAAGTAATTGAAGCATTCCGTGAATCAGGCAATAAGCCAGAATGGATGATTCTGACGGTTATACCTGTTATCCCTCCTGATTTAAGACCTATGGTACAGCTTGACGGCGGACGCTTTGCAACATCTGACATGAATGACTTATACCGCCGTATCATAAATAGAAATAACAGATTAAAGAGGCTTCTTGAACTAGGTGCACCAGATATTATTGTCCGCAATGAAAAAAGAATGCTGCAGGAGGCAGTAGATGCACTTATTGACAATGGAAGGCGTGGCCGTCCAGTTACAGGGCCAGGCAACAGGCCACTGAAATCACTTTCAGACATGCTTAAAGGCAAACAGGGGCGTTTCCGCCAGAACCTTTTAGGAAAGCGTGTTGACTATTCAGGACGTTCTGTAATCGTAGTAGGCCCTGAACTGAAAATATACCAGTGCGGGCTTCCAAAAGAAATGGCCATTGAGCTGTTTAAGCCATTTGTTATGAAAGAACTTGTTTCAGATGGCACAGCCCATAATATCAAACAGGCTAAAAAAATGGTTGAAAAACTCCAGACAGAAGTATGGGATGTGTTAGATGAGGTAATACAAGAACATCCGGTTATGCTTAACCGTGCCCCTACACTTCACAGGCTTGGCATACAGGCATTTGAACCTACACTTGTAGAGGGTAAGGCAATAAAACTGCATCCTCTTGTTTGTACAGCCTTCAATGCCGATTTTGATGGCGACCAGATGGCAGTCCATCTGCCATTGTCAGTTGAAGCACAAGCAGAGTGCCGTTTCCTGCTTCTTTCGCCAAATAACCTGTTAAAACCATCAGATGGCGGTGTTGTTGCAGTTCCTTCACAGGATATGGTACTTGGCATATACTATCTTACACAGGAGAGACCAGGTGCAAAGGGTGAGGGAAAGTTCTTCAAAAATATAAATGAAGCTATTATTGCTTATGAAAATAAAGCTATTACGCTTCATGCCAGAATAAAAGTAAAACGTAAAGGCATAAATGCTAATGGCGAAGAAGAAGAAAAGCTAATTGAATCTACACTTGGAAGATTTTTATTTAATGAAATACTTCCACAGGATTTAGGCTTTGTAGACCGTTCAGACCCTGGCAATTTCTTAAGGCTTGAAGTAGATTTCCATGTTGGAAAGAAACAGCTTAAAAAAGTACTGGAAAAGTGCATAAATGTGCATGGTGCAACTGGTACTGCTGAAACTATGGACAATATAAAGTCACTTGGCTATAAATATTCAACACGTGCTGCAATGACTGTATCTATTTCAGATATGACAGTGCCTGAAGCTAAGAAGACTATTTTGCTGGATGCTGAAAAAACAGTAGAAAATATTTCACGTAAGTTCCGCCGTGGCCTTCTTACAGAAGAAGAGCGTTACAAGGCTGTAATCAATACGTGGAAAACGGCTGATGATGATATTACAGATGCCTTGTTATCTGGTCTTGACAAATATAATAATATTTTCATGATGGCAGACTCCGGTGCACGTGGTTCTGATAAGCAGATTAAGCAGCTTGCGGGTATGCGCGGGCTTATGGCAGATACATCAGGACGCACAATAGAGCTGCCTATCAAGTCAAACTTCCGTGAGGGGCTTGATGTTCTGGAGTATTTCATTTCTGCCCATGGAGCAAGAAAGGGCATGTCAGATACAGCACTGCGTACAGCCGATTCAGGATATCTTACAAGGCGTCTTGTAGATGTATCGCAGGAGCTTATTATACGTGAAGTTGACTGCTGCGCAGACAGGGATTTTATTCCTGGCATGGAAATATCAGGCGTTATGGATGGCAAAGAAATGATTGAATCACTGGAAGAGCGTATTACAGGACGTTTTTCATGCGAAAATATCTATGATGACAATGGGGAGCTGATTGTCAAAGCCAACCATATGATTACGCCAAAACGTGCCGCACGTATCCTTGCTACTAAAAAAGTTGCAGAGGATGTTGACAATACAAGAATTAAAATCCGTACAATACTCACATGCAAGTCACATGTTGGCGTATGTGCAAAGTGTTATGGCGCTAACCTTGCTACAGGCGACCCGGTACAGGTTGGTGAGGCAGTTGGAATTATTGCAGCACAATCCATTGGTGAACCTGGCACACAGCTTACTATGCGTACATTCCACAGCGGTGGTGTCGCTGGTGATGATATTACACAGGGTCTTCCACGTGTAGAGGAACTTTTTGAGGCACGTAAACCAAAGGGCCTTGCAATTATTGCAGAGTTTGGCGGTGTTGTTGCTATACGTGATACAAAGAAAAAACGGGAGGTTATTGTTACAAATCCTGAGAATGGTGAACAGAAAGCATATCTTATACCATATGGTTCACGTATAAAAGTTATGGACGGCCAGATTCTTGAAGCGGGTGATGAACTTACTGAAGGAAGTGTGAACCCACATGATATTCTTGCAATAAAAGGCGTGCGTGCTGTACAGGATTATATGATACGTGAAGTACAACGTGTGTACCGTTTACAGGGTGTTGAAATTAATGATAAGCATATTGAAGTAATTGTACGCCAGATGCTTAAGAAAATCCGTATTGAAAATGATGGCGATTCATCATTCCTGCCAGGTGTGATGGTAGATGCACTTGACTTTGAAGACGAAGTGGAGCGGCTTACAGCAGAAGGCAAAGAACCTCCAGAGGGCAGACAGGTCATGCTGGGCATTACAAAGGCTTCACTTGCTACAAACTCATTTCTTTCAGCTGCGTCATTCCAGGAGACAACAAAGGTGCTTACTGATGCAGCCATCAAGGGAAAGATAGACCCTCTTGTAGGGCTTAAGGAAAATGTTATCCTTGGTAAACTTATACCAGCTGGTACAGGCATGAAGCGTTACCGCTCTGTGAAACTTGACTGTGATGAAGAGGCTGAAAGGTTAATTGAAGAACACAGGAGGGCACAGGCAGGAGCTCTTGAGGAAGCAGAAGAAAGTAAGGATAAAGACAAGACTAAAAATAAAGATGTAGATACAGATTTTGAATCAGAAATTTTAGATGATGAATTAGATGATACACAAGATAATGAAGTAGCTGCAGCTGACGGTGAACTCGTGTATTCCACGTCAATAGAGCTGGAAGATGAGATGGAAGACCTCGACGGACTGGCTCTTATGGATGATTAATAGCAACGGCAGACAGCATGAGCCCAGAAGAAATATTTTGATTTCTTCTGGGTTTGCCAGTTTTTTTATACTTGCAAACTTACTGGCAGCTATGCTATAATGACTTCTGATGTGGATTTTTGGCTATAATGGACAATTATAAGATAGGCTTTATCAAAAATAGAAAAAGGAGATTTTAAAATGAAGAACAAGAAAAAAGGGCTGCTGCATCTGTTTATTATTCTTGCAGTGACCGGGCTATGTGCTTTTACAGCTTTAGTTGGTTTTTCTGATTCGCACAGGGGCAGTGCCCGCAATATTAAGCTTGGTCTGGACCTTGCAGGTGGTGTAAGCATTACATACCAGACTGTTAAGGATAATCCAACTGATACAGAGATGAGTGACACTATTGCCATGATGCAGGACCGTGCTGAGGTGTACAGCACAGAATCATCAGTAGTCCAGGAAGGCAATAACCGTATATCAATAGATATACCTGGTGTTGAAAATGCAGACGAAGTTCTTGAATCTTTAGGAAAAGAGGGCTCTCTTGATTTTGTTGCAGCAGATGATATTACATTTGATGACAATAATAATCCACAGTATACAAAAACTGTATGTACAGGTAAACATATTAAAAATGCTAAGGCAGGAACACAGCAGGACCAGGTTACAAAAAATAAAGAATATGTTGTTGAACTGACATTTAATGAAAAAGGAAAGAAAAGATTTGCAGATGCAACTGCAATAGCTGCCCCTTCAAAGAAGCAGATTTATATAATATACGATGGCAAGGTGCTTTCAGCTCCGAGAGTACAGGATGAAATATCAGATGGACACGCTGTTATCTCAGGAAGTTTTACTACGTATGCAGAAGCTGATGATCTTGCGTCTATGATACGTATAGGTGCGCTTCCAGTTGAGCTTAAGGAAATCCAGTCACAGGTAGTAGGCGCACAGTTAGGACAGGATGCAATTAATACAAGCCTTATGGCAGGTGCTATCGGCTTTGCCCTTGTTGTACTTTTTATGATTGTGCTTTACAGGCTGCCAGGTGTTGCTGCGTCACTTGCACTGGTATTTTATCTTGTAGTAATGGTTGTAGCACTTAATGTCCTTGATATAACACTTACACTTCCAGGTGTAGCAGGTATAATACTTAATATAGGTATGGCAGTTGATGCTAATGTTATTATATTTACACGTATTAAGGAAGAACTCAGAAAAGGCAAATCTGTGCAGTCAAGTATAAAACTTGGATTTGACAAGGCGCTTTCAGCTATTGTAGATGGCAATGTAACAACACTTATTGCCGCTGTAGTATTATATGTTAAAGGTTCTGGTACTGTAAAAGGATTTGCAACTACTCTTGCAATGGGTATTATACTTTCAATGTTTACATCGCTTGTTATTACAAAACTGATACTTAATGCAATGTATTCACTGGGTATAGATGATGTTAAGTACTTTGGTGTTGAGAAAGAAAGAAAACAGATTGGATTTATCAAAAATAAAGCTAAATTCTTTGCAATTTCAGGTATTATGATTGTTTTATGCATAGTAATGCTTGTAGTAAATAATGCAAGAAGCGGATATATACTTAATTATGGTCTTGACTTTATGGGTGGTACAACTTATGACATCCCATTTAGTGACAGCCAGAAAATTGATGCAGATTTTAAGAAAGAAATAGAAAAAATCTTTATGGACGTAAGCGGCTCTAATGATGTTGTTATAGCAGAGGTCGCAGGTGCTAACGAGCTTACAGTCAAGACAGTTGAGCTTTCAGAAGAACAGCGTAAAAACCTTACTTCAACTATTTCTTCAAAATACAGTATAGAAGAAGACAGTATACAAATCCAGAGCATTAGTGCATCTGTATCTGATGAAATGAAATCAGATGCTGTTGTAGCAGTAATAATAGCAGCAATATGCATGTTAATTTACATCTGGTTCAGGTTTAAAGATATTATATTTGCAGGAAGTGCAGTGCTTGCCCTTTTACACGATGTAGTCTGTGTACTCCTTGTGTATGCTGCTGCAAGGATTTCAGTCGGCAATACATTTATAGCATGTATGCTTACGATTGTAGGTTATTCAATTAATGCAACAATCGTAATATTTGACCGTATACGTGAAAATCTTGGTACACGTACAAGCAGTGAAGCACTGACAGATGTAGTTAATGACAGTATCACACAGACATTATCACGAAGCATCAATACATCGCTTACAACTTTCTTTATGGTAGTTATGCTTGCAATACTTGGTGTAGATTCAGTAAGGGATTTTGCAATACCTCTGCTCGCAGGTATAATATGTGGTGCATATTCATCAGTTTGTATAACAGGTACACTTTGGTATACAATTAAAAAAGCTGCATCAAAGAAGAAAGTAACAGCAGGAAGTAAAGCAGTGTCAATGAAAAAGGCATAATAAAAGTGTACTAATGTTGAACAGAGGTTACTATGAACGGCATAGACCGTGAATAGTAATGAACAGAGTTTAATAAAACCACCAGTTAAACTGGTGGTTTTATTTTCCCAATTTAAATCAAAGCTCTAAAATCATCATACATAGAATTAGTAACATAACTGGCTAAATACAAATCCTGTTCTGTTTGTTTAAGTTCATCGATAGATAAACAATCTATTATTTTCTTAAAATCAATACGTTCAAGAATTTTCTTTGTATATGGTCTTTTAGCATCAAGAAAAGCGATACTTGTTAAAAATTTTTGTACTTTTTTCGAATTCAGCAAAAGCATGGCAACATATGCCATGTCAAAGCTGCCAAAACATAAAAAATAGCTTGTATCGTCTGTCATAACAGGTTTTCCATCATCTGAGTATAAAACAGAGAATAAAGGCTGCTTGTAAAAGCCGCTTACTCCTACTTTATACCGCGAATAAGAATAGTCACCAACACCAAACATAGAAAAGGGTGGTGCACCACGATATATAGAACTCTTCCGACATTCAAAAAGTTCTCTGTTATCATTTAAATATTTCCATGTCCTAGGCACTTCAAACTCAAGATGTCCTGTTTCCTCATGGGCTTTTCTTTGAGTTACAATCACAAATTTTGAAAATTCATGAAGAACAGGTGCTTTAAACATGCTGCTTTTTACAAGTGGAAATATAATATCTGTTTCAATCTGAACTGTTTCTTTTTTTCCATTTTGTAAAGCATCATTACACAGTATCAATTCCATCACTTTAGAACAATCATGTTTTACTCCTTGACGCCATTCAAAGCAACACCGGCCATCAAAGTTTTCTGTCAGGGTATTCAAATTGCTATAAAATTGATTATTATAGAACCCAAATTGTGATTTAATCATTGACGGATTTTCAAAATCATAAACATTACATTCATCTGGTGAAATATCTTTATCAGAAAGTTGTATGAACAAAACACAAGCACTTGCTTTAATTCCGAATACTTTCGATGCATCAAACTCTAATATATCACAGGATTCAAAGGCAATATAATTTCTTTTTAATTCCTTAAACACATTTCTCGCAACGGACGTTTTACAAAGCATAGTAATGATTGTATTTGTATCCCTGTATTCGTTAATTAGCTGTAAAATAATGTATTCACAAATGTCAAAATTACTTGTGCCTGTAATTGCATCAATACCTTTTAAACCTTTGAAATTAGTTTTTACTGGTAAATTATCTGAGGCAAGAGCAGATAAAGTGCTGTTTGTAACCCATGGCGGATTTCCAATAATAAGTATCTGTGATTTATTCTTTATCAAAGATTTTGAAGAAAAAGAAAAAAAATCAGAATTGATTATTCTTACTCTGCTATCCTTGATTTTATCTTTACAAATCTGACAATATTTTGGATTTATCTCTATTCCATAATACTCTTTAGCATCAAACATCAGACTGCTTTGAACAAAGCTGCCTAATCCACATGTTGGTTCAACTATTGCAGATGGTTCTATATGGCGGTAATATTTTAAATACAGACACACTTTTTCAGCGAAGTGAACAGGAGTTTGATAGTCACCATATTCACGTTTACCACTCATAGTTTATGATTCCTGACACACTATTATCTAAAGAAATAACCCTGGCATATTGCAACCGCCATTGCAAAGCGTTACTGATAGTTAAATATCCCTGTTCAGGTAAATAATCAAATATTTCATCTGCAAGGTCATTATATACAATTTCGTCACCAGGAACATTTTTATCCTGTAAAAATCCTATGACATCTTCCCTGTCCGCACCATCATTTATCATTTCCCGTAAACGCCTTGTAATCGTAAAATCAGCGGTTCTTTCTTTATCAATAAAAGTACAATGAGTAAAGTGTAAAGTGCAAGAATTGTATGTGTCCTGCTTATCATACACAAACACCAGTAAATTATAACCCAATCCAAAAATCTTTTGACGCGCATTTTTGAACGGACAACTTGATTGTGGCTGTGTAATAGATGTAACCTTTATATCTGTCTGAATTCCAGCACCAGGCAAATCGATACCTTTTGCACTATTTCCAATCTCAACAATATACTGGGACTGGAGGAACTGCTGAAACTTGTGTTCAACATATGTTCCAACGGCTTTTCCATCTGTGATGCCTATAAGTTCAACGTGATTTTCTTTGCTTCCGGTTTCACAAAATAATCTTGCAGATTCTATAAGTTCATTTATGGTCAATATTGGTTTCATAATAAATATCTCCTAACTTTAAAAATTTTTCCAAATGGCAGCTGCAAATGATACCCATTCACCAAGTGTATGTTTTTTTAATATCTTAAAGTTATTTCTGATAAGCGCTTTTTCAACTTCATCTGCTTTTTTTGCAAGTATCCCAGAAGATATAAAAATACCATCATTTTTAATAAATCTGCCAATATGTTCTGTAAGTGGAATAATTACATCCGCAAGTATATTTGCAACTGCAATATCAAAACATCCATTACAGTTTTTTCTTACAATATCTTCATCTTCAAGGATATTGGCGTGAATTGCTTTTATTCTTTCAGGATTTATATTGTTAATTCTGGCATTTTCTAAAGTGGCCTGTACGGCTGATGGGTCAATATCCAGACACAGGGCTGACTTTGCACCACATAACAGAGCGCTTATTGCAAGAATCCCGCTTCCACAGCCTGCATCCAGTATCTTTGTTTCAGGCGTAATATAATCTTTAAGTGAAAGCAGGCACAGTTTTGTAGTTTCGTGTGTACCAGTGCCAAATGCAGAACCTGGGTCAATTTCTATTATAATATCATCTTTGACTGTGTCATCAGGAACTTTTTCCCATGTAGGTTTAATAATAATATTATCAGCAATCCGGAATGGTTTAAAATTCTCCTTCCACTTGTCCTTCCAGTTACTATCATCTTCTATGGAATATTTAATAACAGGCATATCCACAGGGATAAATTTCTGAAGATTTTTAATCTGGGATTTTATATTTTCTATAAGTTTATCAGGAGAAGAAACAGGTGGCGTATCTTCAAGCCTTCCATCACGCAGGGAAGAGCCTGTGCTGAAAAATGCATTGCCTGGACAGCCAGGAGCTTCTGTATAAAATGTCAGGACAGAAGAACCATCATCAAAGCCCATATCAGCAGGAATATCCGTATACATCTGTTTTTCTTCTTTTTCAGAAAGCGGCACATGGTCTGTAATTTCATATCCGTTTATGCCAAGACCACAGAGAACTGTGCCAATAGTTTCTGCATAATCTGTAGTAGTGTATAGCTGGTATTTTACCCAATTCATAAATCTTCCCCATTTTTGTTTTTAAATGTAAATGCTAAATGTTTTCTGGAATATCTGTAACAATAGGACTTTCAAAAACCACGAATGGATCAATATCTATACAATTATATTCATTCCGGTCACCAGTCAAATCCCATGCAATAGTGTTGCCAATTACTGTTATTGTTTTTTTAAATACGTCTTTATCCTTTAATGGTTCAAATACACCACAATTTCCCATTAAAAATGGATTAATATCAACTTTTCTAATTGAACCATCGTTCACATACGCATATACTGTATAATTTTCCCCAGCCACAACTTGAAATATTTCAGGATAAAAATATTTAGGATCTAAATTATGATTCATTTTTTCACCACCTTGATTAAATTAATGGATTAATTCTATTTAATGGTTTATTTGCTTTTGCTAATTCCCAATTTTGCATTAACTCATCTTTATGCAATTCTGCCCATGCAAGAACAAACTTTAATTGTCTTTTGGGAAGATAACCTGCACTAATAATTCCATCTTCTATTAACACAGATGCTTTATAATTGGAATATTCTGCATGGAAATGTGGCGGATTATGATCATCATAATACATTGTAACTTTAATTCCATAAAATAATGATATTTCAGGCATTTTTTGTACTCCTTTTTCTTACATACCAATATTATATCAGATATTGCAACTTTTTCAAGCTGTTTACAATTACACGATAGTGTAACTTTATCTGGGTATATGAAAGTTTAGATATATTGTACAACTTTTTAAGTATGATGTCATATATTGACTTTGGCATGACAATTTCAAAGTTCTTACA
>DKXQ01000058.1 GCA_002493085.1 Lachnoclostridium sp. UBA7122 | reverse complement strand
TTATTTTATGAGGTTATCCTGTAATTAATATAGCTGCTGTTTTTATCGTGAATAGTAATATTTTGTTTGCTACAAGATACATTATAATAAGCCATATTCAGACAGCAGCTGTTGCTGAAAATCTGCATCATTTGCTGTACGTTCCAAATCATCATAACGTTTATTCTGCAGCAAAAATTTATTTAGTTTATTTATACGTTCAATACTCTCTTTTCTGCCTTCCTCTCTGCCTTCCTCTCTGCCTTCCTCTCTGCCTTCTTCTCTGCCTTTCTCTCTGCCTTTTTCTTCTGCTTCAAATATCATCTGGTTATAATCCCTTATAGCTTTTTCCCTTGCTTCGTATTCCAGGCGTTTTTGTTTATCCTGGCTTATTATCTGAAGTTGTTCATAAGCACTTCCAATGTATGGATTTTTTTCTGCTAACATATCAAAATCCTCCTTTCGTTCTGAAGCAATAAACTTTGCCCATAATAATAAATCATTGTTTTCTTTCAATTCTTTTGGCAGTTTTGGCAGTTCCAGTATATGAAATTCCATTTTATCTGTAAGAATTGTATTTCTTGTATCTTCCCTGATATGGAAACATGAGTAATATTCTTTTGTATCTGCAAAAAGTTTAAAATCCAGGATACTGATGTTGACGCATTTTTTAAAAACATTATATTTCTGCCCTTGTTGTATTTGTCCTGTGTACATTTTTGAAAGATAGAACAATGAACGGTCAGCCCACACTTTTAGTTCTGTAAGCTGGATTTCAATATCAATTTCAGTATTGTCATTTAATAAAATCCTTACATCAAGGATTCCCTGTTTATCTTCTTCATGTTCTTTTCTAAGATAAGTATTTAAAACTTCAGTTTCTCTGATATCCTCTGGTTTTAATTTCAGTACTGCTGATAAAAAGCCAATACGCACATTTTCATTCATCATGATTTCCTTAAAAGCAAAATCTATTTTTGGTTTCATTAAAAATCCAGACATGTTTTTTCTCCTTTGATAATCTAATGTTTATTAAGAGCATTACTCATCTATTTTATCCATGCTTATTTTTTCTATATCTATTTTATCATTTACTTTATTCTGTTTTAAATTCTGATTGATAAATACAAGTACAAGCAAATCAATAACTGCCCCAATAATAAGTGATACAGCAACAAATCTCCAAAGAAAGACTGTGCTGCTAAATGGATTAAACAGAATAAAGCCTGCAAGTGCCAGTGAAACAAAAGCTCCTATTGCTGCCATATACCACTGTTCTTTTTTCATACGCAGCATATCTACTGCCCACTGTACACGCATAAGACCTGTAAGCAGAATAATTACACCATATATCACTGTCAGCAGCGGAAATGTTGTAAGAAACCACTGTGTATAAAACACACAGAATAGTCCACATGAAATATAACATAAGCCATTTACAAGTCCCTGCTCTTTTTGCGCTTCTACAGGGTCTGTCCTGAAATATCTGAATACCGAATATGCACCACTTAAAAGCAATAGCGCCCCTGCTACTTTAATAATGCCAGCTGTAAAGCCAAGCGGGTCAAGCAACAGCAAAATCCCGACTACAATCTCACATATACACATAATAACTTTACCAAAAACAGAAGTCCATTTTTTCATATGTCCACCTCACTGACAGTTATTCTTATAATTATAATATCAATTCTTATTTTTATCACAGCCATATATTACCACAAAATACGCATAAATTCAACAAGCCACTTAACTATGATTGCGTGCCTAATCTAAGCGGGAGCGGCTGCCGGATTCCCCAGGTAAAGTTACACTATCCTTAACTAATAGTTAATTTAATAAGGTAAAAATATACAATGTCTCAATTGTTAATAACTTTCTGCATTGCTATAATCAGGTTATAATAATAAATGGAGGTATTTCATATGAAAATAAATGAAATAATACGTACAAAACGTATAGAAAAAGGAATTACCCAGCAACAGGCTGCTTTATATCTTGGAGTAACTGCTCCTGCGGTCAATAAGTGGGAAAAGGGGATTTCATACCCTGACATTACTCTGCTTCCAGCAGTTGCACGGCTTCTTGGTACAGATTTAAATACACTTTTATCTTTTAAAGAGGAATTAACGGCAATTGAAATTAACAATTTTTTAAATGAAATTACTGCTGTTGCAACTGGACAGGGCATAGAAAAAGCTTTCCAGCTATCTATGGATAAAATTCAGGAATACCCATCTTGTGATATGCTTATATTAAATACTGCACTTACGCTTGAAGGGTTAATCTCATTTATGGATACTGGCAATAATGATTATAGTAGTTATCTTGAGGCAACTGAAGAATTATATTTACGTGCTTCCACAGGCAAAACACCTTCAGTTATAAACCAGGCAAAACATATGCTTTTTTGTAAATACAGGGCACGTGGGGAATATGAAAAAGCAGAAAAAATACTTGAGGAACTTCCTGATAAAGATACATTTCCTGATAAAGAAATATTAAAAGCCGGTTTATATACTGTACAAGAAAAATATAGCCCAGCTTTACAAATACTCGAACGGCAAATTCTGCTTAATATTAATAATATACACTTATATTTGCTTAGCCTTATAGATATTGCATTAAAAAATGGCAATACAGATGATGCCAGGATTTTAGCCAGTAAAGCAAAACAGGCTGCAGATACTTTTGGATTAAGTACATATACAGCCCATGTTGCAGATTTTTATGTTGCTTTGGCACAAAAAGACACTGTTAATTGTGTCAGTGCCTTAAAAGAAATGCTTCCAGCTTTAAAGAAAAAATGGATACCATCACATTCCATGCTTTATAAGCACATCCCCAAAAAAGAAAATAGTGTTAATAACAATATTAGTATAGAAGAAATGGCATTAAAGAAGATAATAAGTGAACTGCAAAACCCGGATAATGATGAATACAGTTTTATGCGTGAAAGCCAGGAACTAAAGGAACTTCTTGACAGTATATAATCAGCCTCTGATTTTCCTTTTGCAGTAATCATCTCCTGCTGCCGCTCCTGCCTTATACCACCTGTTTGCGTTTTCAGTATCACTCATGGCACTGTACAGGTCAGCCAGGTTCCTTATTGCATCTTCGTGTTTCTGGTCTGCTGCCTTTGTAAGCCACTGTATTGCCTTTTTAAAATCAATTTCAACACCATCGCCAAACCAGTATTTCATGCCAAGTATGCACTGTGCTGTAGGAAGCCCCTGCTCTGCCATATCTTTATAAATGTTAAATGCCTTTTCTTTGGCTCCTTCTATCTCTGGCGGGTTCTGGTCATAGAGCCTGCCAAGTTCAAAAAAAGCACGTTTATATCCATTACCGGCAGATTCTGAATACCACTTAGCTGCTTCATTATAATCAAGATGGTCACTGTCCTTCTCTGCATAATAGTCACCCATCTCACACTGGCTTGATGCATTGCCCTGGAAAGCTTTTTTTAGTACACGTTTCTTTCTGATATTCATCAGTTTATAATATCTTGCATCTTCAATTTTAGGTTTTGCCTGGACAGGTTCCGGCTTCTTTTCAACAGTCTTTTTCCTCTTGCTCTTTACAGCAGTATGACGTGAAGGCATTTCCCTGTTTCCAGCCCTGCCTGGTGTTGCCGGAGGTTCAACATTATAGTAACTCTCATTGCCAGCCTTGTCCATATTGTCATCCACCCTGTCATCTTTTATAATATCTTCTGCTGTTTCAGTATCTTTAGTATCTTCTTCCATATATTCTGAAACATCCAGCTTATTATTATTATTAATTATATGTATCTGGCCTATTATATCATTCTGGCCTTTTCTCTCCAATACAGTTTTTTCATGGAACATGGCTTTTTCATCATCTGTTGCCTCCCACCTGCGTACAATATCAAGACGGAACTTCCAGCCAAATGCAAACATAAGGCTTTCTACAACCATAACTGCATACTTTTCAGCCACAGAACCTGTAAGCAGGTTTACTGATTTCTCTATAAGCACACGTTTGCGCCACTGTTCTCTTTTGTTACATTCAAAAAATGCGGATACAATATTTTTATCATATGCAAGTTTTAAAAGAAGCATTTCACCATCTGCATTGTTATACAAACTGGAGTATTTTTGAAGAAATGCCCTTTCATCTTTCAATATGCTTTCATCGCCATCTATAAGCTTGCTAATATGTATTAGCATTGAATGAGGATATACAGGTTCAATTATGACTGTGTTGTTCATGTCCACTCTCCAATATATGCCAGACTTTAATACTTACTGCCAGACAGTCCTGTTATACTACTATTGCACCATTTTAAGTATGGTCTCCTTGCCATTATTTGCCTGTGCAGCCATTGAAATGCCAGCCTGTTCAATAATATTAGCAGTTGCTACTGTAACCATTTCATCTGCTACATTTGCATCACGTATAAGCGATTCAGCAAACTGTGTATTTTCAGATGAATTGGAAGCATTGGCAAGTGCATGGTCAAGCCTGTTAGACATTGCACCCATTTTAGTACGCTCATAAGTTACTTTTTCTATAGCATAATCAACAAGAGCTAGTGATTCTGTAGCTAAATTATGGTCTGATACATTGATGCCTCTTGTTTTAAGTACTTCTGTATCAAGCATTGGCAGGTCTAAAGATACAGTATGGTTTGTGTCTGACCCTACCTGGAATGAAAAATCTCCTTTGTTTTCACTATCTTCCGGAATGTCTTCTTCATCTGTATCAGTTCCTAAAGAGCCTCTTAACAGTTTAATCGTGTTAAATTCAGTTTCACTTGTTATCCTGTCTATTTCATTATTAAGGGCATCTATCTCCATTTGTATGCTTTCCCTGTCTTCAGCAACATTGGTATCATTGGCACCCTGTACACAAAGTTCTTTCATCCTGTGCAGTATTGCATCTAATTCATTCATGCCTGAATCAGCAGTTGCTATCAGGTTCTGTCCATCCTGTGCATTTCTGCCGCCCTGGTTAAGTCCCCTTATCTGGCCTCTCATTGCCTCTGAAATTGTCAGTCCGGAAACATCATCTGCTGCCTTATTTACCCTGTAGCCGCTGGAAAGCCTTTCTATGGCGCCTCTTTTGTTTTTATCTGTTATATTTAACTGCCGTGCCACATATCTGCCAGGCGTATTTTCAATTTCTACTACCATACTAATTCCTCCTTGTTCACCAAAAAATAAAAGCATCCCTTCTTTTATATAATACTTCGTATATTATATCGGCTATTTTAACAACATAATTATAGTCCTGCTTATTTTATTTGTAATCCTCCACATGTGATTCTATATCAGCAAAGAGCTTAAGCCTGAGATTCTGTATATATCCTGCTGCTTCTTCTATAGGCACAATATCTTTGACAGATTTATCTCTTGTTGTGATTTCTACAGATGATTCTTTTAAATTACGTGGGCTGACAGTTACGCGTATTGGCACACCAGTAAGATCTGCATCAGAAAACATTGCACCTGGCCTTATCTGCCTGTCATCATAAATTACTTCTATTCCGCTATCCATTAAATCTTTGTAGAGCTGGTCTGCTACTTTCTTTGTTTCTTCATTATCTGCACGCAGACAGCATATCTGTACTTCCCAAGGTGCAATCGTAATTGGCCATACTGGTCCATATTCATCATGGTGTACTTCGCATACAGATGCTGCAAGCCGTCCGACACCAATGCCATAACACCCCATTACTGGATAGTGGCTTTCTCCATTTTCATCAGTATACTGCATATTCATAGACTTTGTATACTTTGTGCCCAGCTGGAATATATTGCCAACTTCTATTCCACGCTTAACTGTTATAGCTGGTTTGCCACAACAAGGGCATATGCCGCCTTCTTTTACTTTGGAAATATCAACATATTGCACACTTTCCAAATCCCTTTCAAGGTCCAGCCCTGTGTAGTGGTACCCCTCTTTATTGGCACCTGCTACAATGCTTTTTATGCCTTTTAATGATACGTCAATATATACTTCTGCTTCATCTGAAATGCCATAAGGCCCTATATAGCCAGCTACAAGACAGTCATCTGCTGTTATTTCAGCAGTGTGTATCTCCCCACCCACAAGATTTCTAAGTTTTGTTTCATTTACTTCATAATCCCCACGTACAAATGCAACTACAAATTTATCATCAATATTTTTCTGGTATACAACTGCTTTACATGAAGCCTTTACATCACTTTTAAGAAAAGCACATACATCATCAATAGTTTTACAGCCAGGAGTTTCAACACATTCCAGTTCTTCACTGATATTGCCATCCCATGTATTATCAACCCTGTTTCCGGCAGCTTCCATATTAGAGCGGTAATCACATTCATTGCACATAACTACTGAATCTTCACCTACAGGTGTTAAAAGCATATATTCATGTGACACGCTGCCGCCCATCATGCCTGAATCAGACTTTACAGTTACAACCTCTGGCACACCTGCCCTCTGGAAAATACGGTTATATGCCTGGAAGCATAACTCATAGTACTTGTCAAGGTCTTCCTGTGATGTATGGAAAGAATATGCATCTTTCATTGTAAACTCACGTACACGTATCATGCCAGCTCTTGGTCTTGCTTCATCCCTGAATTTGCGCTGTATCTGGTATATCATAAACGGATACCTGGCATAAGATTGTGCATATTCACGCACAAGCTGTACAGCCGCCTCTTCATGTGTCATGCCAAGTACATGTTTAGAACCATTTCTGTCTTTAAAGCGCACAAGCTCACTTCCCACACTTTCAAACCTGCCAGACTCTTCCCATAAAGAAGCAGGCAGCACAACAGGAAAAAGCACCTCCTGTCCATCAATAGCATCCATTTCTTTGCGTATTATATTTTCAATCTTTGCAGTAACTCTTCTAAGCGCAGGAAATTCAGAATAAATTCCATTGCCTACATATTTCATAAAACCACCCCGCACCATAAGCGCATGGCTGTCAATCACACAGTCAGATGGTTTTTCCTTAAACGTTTGTCCCACTAAATTTGCTACTTTCATATATTTCCTCCATTCTTATGCATCTATAATTAAGATATTTAAACAAGAAAACGCCCTGAGATATGTATGTACCCATTACACATCTTAGGGCGGATTAATCCACAATACCTCTAAATCCGGGGCAGATAAATGCAATACTCTGCCTTGTTATTTTTAACATATATAGAGATAAATGTCAAGATTATTATATTTTTGCGGATTCTTCACTTACCTGTTTCTTTATATACAGGAAAATACAATTTTAACACAAATGTTTTTTCATTTATCTGCTTTTCAGATTTGCCTCCCATTTGTTTCATCATAAGCGCAATATTTCTCAATCCTATTCCTGTACCTTCAACATAGCTGCCGGGCACTGCTATGCCATTTTCAATATATACACATATCCAGTCCTGTCTATAAATAATGCCAATCTGTACATCTTGTTTTTTGTCCCCGTATTTTTCAAGATTGGAGATTATATTATTAATTATCCTGCCAATATAATCTATATTTACCTGGATTAAAACAGGCCTCCATTCTAAATATTGTATATCAGCTAAAAAACCACTATATTCAAGCATTGCACATAATTCCGAAAGATAATCCCCGATTGCGCTGCTGACTTCTTCAGGAGCTTCTAGTATATCTTCCTTATGTGAATCAATAAAAAAATATTCAAACATCTGGTCTGAAAGGTTTTTTATAAGAAAAATCTTATCATATGCCTTATCTATGTATTCCCTGCTGGCCCTGCCTTCCTGTTCCTGTTTTTTTAAAATTTCCATATAAGTAATAAGACCTGTAAGCGGAGTCCTTAAATCATGCGACATCCCAAGTACAAGCTTCTCCTGTGCTGTACGGAGTTCATTTTCTAACTGTTTTTTTTCATTCAGCTTTTGTCTCATCTGGTCTAAACCATACGCAAGTTGTGAAATCTCGTCATTTCCCTTTATTGTCACACTTTTATCCAGATTTCCAACACTTATAATATCAATTTCTTTCTTTAACTGCTGTATATATGTTATATCTTCCCGTATTCCAAAAATAAAAATTCCAATGCAGACAGCAACTCCTGCTATAACCGAAACTACAAACAGTGCATAATAATATTTCTTATCATAACCTTCATAAATATATACATCTGCTTTTCCATCTTGAAAAATTACTGTATAGTAAGACTTCCACCCTTGTCTGTTAATCTCAATGCTCCCAGGAGATACCTCTTCTGTATAAGAAAAATTAAATACCAGCCATTCTTCTCTCGAAATGGTAAACTCAAGAATGTTTCTTTCCTTAGCCCATTTCTTTAATTTTCTGGAATCGGCAGCAGAAATTCTATTGTCCGCTACATATCTTTGCAATTCCTTTATCCGGTTTACTTCTTCATCCCGGAAATATCCTGAGAAACAGAAATAATGCTGTAGTAAATTAAGACTGCCCAAATACAAAAAAAGGATAATAAATATACCTGCTGCAAGTCCCCGCAGCAAATACCCGGCCATTTTTTTTGCCAGGCTGCCCGTAAAAAATTTACTTTCCAAAGCGGTAGCCCTTGCCCCATACAGTTTCTATAATTTTAGGTTTCTTTGGGTCTTCCTCAATTTTTTTCCTTAATTTACGTATATGGACCATAACTGTATTGCTGGACGTATAAGTAAAAGGCTCTTCCCATACACTTTCATATAAATTTTGTACTGAAAAAATTTTCTGCGGATATTTCATCATAAGTAATAAAATCTTGTATTCTGTTTCTGTAAGGCTTATTTCCTCTTCGTGTAAAATAACATGGTTATTATTGGTATCAATTTTTATACCGTTTTTTTCAATCCATTTGGAAGTTTCTGTTTTTGCATAAAAAGGTTTATCATATACACTATGACGCCTTATAAGGGCTTTAACTCTTGCTAATAGTTCTGTATAAGAAAATGGCTTGACCAGATAATCATCACCTCCAGCCATCAACCCAATCAATTTGTCAGATTCCTGTGCCTTGGCAGTTAAAAATAAAACTGGCACATTTGACACCTTTCTTATCTCTTCACAAGTTTTAATTCCAGAAATACCTGGCATCATAATATCAAGAATTACAAGACTTGTGGTATCTGTAAGTTTTTTAAGACCCTCATTGCCATCTGCTGCCTCTTCTACATGGCAGCCATCACCCTCTAACAGTATCCGTACACCTTCACGGATACCAGCATCATCTTCAATTATAAGTATCATATAATGTTCCATATCTATCCTCTTTTTCATCAATATATAACGGGTTTTACATTATCTTTCCTGGCATATAATACTGCTAGTACAATCAATACTAAATGGCCAGTAATTGCTGGAGCTGCAGTATCTATACTGTTCCAGTCTGGCACACCTGTAAGCAGCCAGTTCCTGCTTTCAAGTTTATATGTACAGATAGCAAAGTATGTTTCTTTAGAGCTAATCTGTAAAATATTTGAATTACTTGAAATAATATTATACATGGCATGTACAGTTACAGCAGACCAGACGGACCCCGTTACACAAGTAATTAACGAATATGCTGTACCCTGCACAAATACAGCCAGAACTAATAAAAGAATTTTATTCCAGCCATATGTATCAATATAAACCAGATTTATAGATATATATAAAAAATTGGCAAACAAAATCCCGGCCTTTTTTCCAAATGTTTTTTGCAAATAACTTAAAGCAAGTCCTCGTAAAAGAATTTCTTCTACAACAGATGTTTTTAATCCTGAACTGAAAATAACAACAAGCAAAATATAAGCTATTTCACTTTTTGGGTAATTTCCCCATTGAAATTCTCCCTTTATAAAAAAAAGATAAAATATATCTATTGCAGCAGGCATAATAAAAGCAATTATACACCATTGCCGGGATGGCAGTGGTTTTCCTAGATATATTTCTGTAAAAGAATTCTTTAAAATATATTTTGAATATAAATAAATTATAATAAATACGCTTAAAATGTTTATGCAAACATAAAATATTTCTGTACAAAAAATACCTGCATCTAATATTTTAAGCATTGCAATACTAAAAGAATCTGCAAGAAAGAAAACTGCAAATATTATTAGCATATGCAATAGTGCTTTTATTTTGTCACACATATATTTTTTCCACTTAAATTTTCAACATACTTAATGGTGCTGTGTATAATTATTTTTAGTTGCCTGTATTGTAACATGAAAAATTATTTTGAACAACTATTTTAAGGCTTTTTCCGCTGTCTAAAAGCAGTGGAAAAAGCCTTAAAAAACTAAAAGATATTATCTAAGAAACTACAAGTTACTTTTTAGACAAATGTTTTAAATTTATATATGCTGTATAATAATTTAAGTATTTGAATTTTGCCCATCTGCTCCTTTGTCCACGAAAATGAAGTACTTGTTGTACATCAATTATTAATCCTTTTCCCAGTTCAGCTATTTTAGCATTATGCTTATTTGGACCACATCTTACAGGAGCAACATCTGATATAATATAATATTTTTCTACAGGATGTTTTTTATTTTTTGAAGCATATACATGTGGTGTTGTTGTAACAGCTAATAAGTTTATAGTTATAACTATTATAATAGTTTTTAAAAAATTTTTTCTCATGTTTTTCACCATTCCTTTTCAGTCACAAACAAGACATGAAAGATACTTTCACACTTCACAGTGCGAATTTCTCTCATTCTTCTTTTCCTCCTGTTATATATGTAAACATTACTAAAAGTGTCATAACAGTTATTTGTTTCAATACTTTTCTCATAGATATTTACCTCCGCATTTTCTATTTCTAAATTTATTTAAAATCAAGTGCAGTATAAAACAAAAATCTTAAAATCCAGTTTAAATATTTCTTAACAATTCTTAACAATCCTTAACTCAAATGTTTTCATGCTTATCCGTCTGCTCTATGCTTTTCTATAAGGCAATAGCTCTGGCTTGCCAGTTCCTTTTGATATTCCATTCCGCTTAATGTCTTTAATTAATTCATTAATTAGACGTAAAAGAAGCTTCAAAACGTGTAGAAAAACTAACCGGAATCCCACGCTACGCCCAAAAAGAAAATAATCCGTCAAATAAAGAAGAGTGACAGCACAAAAGGCAGGATTTTCATGCCCTGTTTTTTATTTCACATATTTTTCAGGATAACCTCATAAAA
>DKXQ01000176.1:2681-2929 GCA_002493085.1 Lachnoclostridium sp. UBA7122 | reverse complement strand
AATAATAAATATAAAAAATTTTACTATATCGAATCTTATATTGTGGAATACATCAAATGATTGTGGTAAAATAAAAACGAATAGTACCATTAATGTCAATAAATATGGGAATATTATTGTTATAATTAATGGTCTATATAACTTTTTCATAATCTGCCTCCTGTAACTACTATACTTTTAATTTTACCATATTTTTAATTATTCCACAAGACAAAAACTACGCCAGATAGTGTAACTTTACTTGGGTA
>DKXQ01000176.1:0-2403 GCA_002493085.1 Lachnoclostridium sp. UBA7122 | reverse complement strand
GATAGTGTAACTTTACTTGGGTATATAAAAGCTTATATATATTGTACAGTGTTTTACTAAAAGCTACACAAAAAATAAATTCTCTGGCAGATTTCAAAGATTTTTCCAAAAGACAGCTATATGAAGCCGCCAGTGTTTAAGCCCTGTTTTTTAGGATTTTATACATTATTGTGTGATTTGTCCAAGTGAAAGAGGCTGCTGATTACACTATCACTACTCTAAGTCTAATTTTGTCTGCATCAGTTTTATAGAAATTGTGCTGTATATAAGTGAAATAACTATAAAAACCACCATACATGCACCAAACATGCAATATACATACCGTATTACTTCATCTTCAGCCATTAATTCAAATCCTGATCTTCCAATACTTATAAATGCTGTTGCCACAACTGTAACCAGTCCTATAATCTGCATTATAATATATGTTATAATATAAACAACTATTGATACTAAATCCCTGCTGTTGCCTTTTCCAAATGGTAATACATATCCAATATTAAGGCTTGCAAAAATTTGTGCTAATGCCATGTAAAGTGCTATAAATAAAAGGACTGCAAAGAATACTATAAATATATATCCTCTGATATAATACACAGACTTTCCCATATTAATCCTGAACCGTACAAAATCATCCCATCCAATACCTATTATCTTTGGCAGTCCTGAAATTATAAATGCAGCAAATATTACAATTATATCTGCAAGATATAATATTATTGATGATATCATTTTGCCAAAGTAAAGGTTTAATGAAGTAACTGGCAATGTATGCATAAGATATCCTTCATCACGCAAAAGGTTATTCCTGTATCTTAATACAATCCATACTAATGTTATAACACATGAAACAATTATGCCCAGTACCATCAGTAAAAATGAACCTATATAGAATAAGAAAAAAACAGACCCATTTGAATCCATACTTTCTATACCGCCTAAAGCAGCCATTATCCTTGTAATAACAGCACATATTATTAAAAATAGATATATTGCAACAAATATATGGCGGCCCGCCTTTAAATCATATTTTACAAGTTTTCCTAACATGCAAATACCTCCCTGAATAATGCATCAACAGACTTTCCCTCTTCACCTCTTAGAACATCCACACTTTTATGAAGTACAATGCTGCCATTTTTTAAAAATATAACATCATCAAGTATCTTTTCTACGTCACTTATAAGATGTGTTGAAATAATTATGCCTGCTTCTTCATTGTAATTTGCCAGAATTGTTTTTAATATAAAGTCTCTTGCAGCCGGGTCAACACCACCCATTGGCTCATCTAACAGATAAAGTTTTGCCTTTCTGCTCATAACAAGTATAAGCTGCACTTTTTCCCTGTTACCCTTTGACAAGGTTCTTATCTTCGCTTCTGGTTTTATATCAAGTGCCTTAAGCATATCATATGCTGCATCTTCTGAAAAATCTTCATAGAAATCTTTAAAGAAATTTATAGTTTCAGACACTTTCATACCTGGTGAAAAATATGGGCGTTCTGGAAGATATGATATTATTTTTTTACTTCCTATGCCTATTTTATTTCCATGTGCCAAAACCTCACCTTCATTAGCACAAAGTATTCCGCTTATTATTTTTATAAGTGTAGTCTTGCCGCTTCCATTTGGTCCAAGCAGCCCTGTAATTCTGCCACTTTCAACAACCAGTGACAAATTGTCAAGCGCTGTCTTGTTTCCATACCTCTTTGTCACATTGTGACATTCTAAAATATTTCCCATAATAGCCTCCATTCTGCTGCTTTTAGATAACAGTTTTATTTTTGTGAAAAACTATGATTCACTTTCTTTTACGACAGACATATTATCTCTTTTGTATTTTTCAATAATTTTTATGCAGTCTTCTACTGAATATCCAAGCTTTGCCATGCTTTCAATAAACGTTTTCACACACTCCATCATCATTGCCTCCTGTAATATATCTGCATTTTCTGGGTTATCAGCTACAAACCTTCCAGATGTACGCTTTGAACAAAGCAGCCCCTCTCTTTCAAGCTCTGATAAAGCTTTCTGCATAGTATTGGGATTGACACCTGCCGAAACTGCAAGTTCCCTTACTGATGGAAGCTTATCACCTGCTTTCATTACACCTGTTGCAATCATTGCTTTTATCTGCTCCATAATTTGCTGGTATATAGGAGCTTCATTATTAAATCTCCATTCCAAACCGCTGCCTCCTTTCCCGGTTTTAGTGTATTATTGTACTAGCTACTTAATACAATAATACATTAAGACAATTTTGTCAATATCCAATATAAAAAAATATAGCTTATAATCAAAAATAGTAACAATTTGTTATCAATGTCATAATTATTGAAAAGAATTATTATCTTCTTAAAATTCTTTAAAAACCTCTTCAATATGGTATAATTCTTAAGTGAAG
>DKXQ01000046.1 GCA_002493085.1 Lachnoclostridium sp. UBA7122 | reverse complement strand
CCAGTTTTAGTTTACCACTTCACTTTTATAACCTTTTCTTTTAAGAATAAAAACAGGGCTGCCCCTGGCAACAGGTAAAACCTATAAAAAGCCAGTACAGCCCTGGAAAATTATTATAAACCTGCAGGCCTGCCCGTAATTAATACAGGCCCTGCCACACTGGGCATACAGCAGGGCCTGGACCCGCCAGAGTTTTTACAAAACGGGCTGCCGCAGATTATATAATTGCCAAATCTGTAAAAATAAGTTATACTATATTTATAAGTTTATTTTTACGAATGTCTGAATTTTTTTTTATCCAGTATTTTAATTTAAAACAGGCCTGTCCTTACAAAAAATATGAATAAAAGTATTATTTTTTATAGGACTGATATTAGTGGAATCCCTTTTATTTACTGGCTTCCTGCTAATGTAACCTTATTATAACACCATACCCCCATTCCATTAACAGTGCTGCTGCTCCTGCAGTAATGGCTGCTGCCATGCTTGAACCACTTCTGAAATCATATCTTGCAGTTAAATTTTTTTCTTCATCATTCAAAGGATATAAATTGCCAAGTCTTGGCAATGGTCCGTATATATTAATTCCTGGTGCTGCAAAATCAGGTTTTATATTGCCATTGCGTGCAAATCCCCTGCTTGAGTCCACTGCTATGCTGCGGTTTAAAGAATCATAGTATGAAACTGATATCAGGTTTGCATTATTGCTTGGACAGCATAATGTTATATTAGGGTCTGCCTCTAGGAAATATGTCGTTGGTGGCAGAAAATTCCTGATTGGAAGCCACATATCAAAATAAGCATTTCCCCTTGTTTCATTAAAAACACGTATCTTCCATATACCTTCTGATGGTGTTTCAAAACGCATCTGTATAAATTCATCACCGCTTTCATACGAGAGTAAACTGTACTCTATATTGACAACTGTATCCTCAAGTATAAAATCTACCCTTCTTTTTTCACCATGTCTTGCTATAGTTTTTCCGCTGTATCCGCCACTGGGGGATATTATGCTGACTGAAAGAATCTGTGGGGAGTCACTATAAAGTTCCAATGTAAATCCATGCCGGCTGCCAGAGCGTATCTCTACTTCTACATCTTCACCTGAAGCCAGAATATCACTTCTGTAGTGCCTGCTAGTATTTCCTTCATTGCCACATGCTGTCACTACTGCAGCCCCCTTAGTGTCTCCTATTGTACGCAGCGCTTCGCCAAGTATTCCTCCTGTTATATGCCCGCCAAAACTAGTTCCCATTCCAAAGCACAGAATAAGCGGCATATTTGCTTCAGCAGCTTTTTTTCTTAAATACTCTGTAGCAATTAAAATATCGGTTTCTGCATACACAGGCTCATCTGTATCAATATGGTAGAATGATTTAAGCCCCTGCTTTGCCTCTTTGCATTTTACTGCACATATAGTAGTAAGAGGGGCAACACCCGAAAAGTTTTTTTCCTCTATTAAAGTGCCACATGCAACACCTGCGATAAATGTTCCATGCCCGTTAAAATCCCTGCTTTGGACTATTTTCCATGGATTTTCAGATGCCAGGGCTTCATTTATTTCTTCATTAGTATATTCCACACCATAAGAAAAACCCTCAGGAATCCTGCCATACTTTAAACTGTCACATTCGTTTTCACTACTATCAGCTGCTCCTGTTTCATTTTCCTGACTATTATCTTCAGAAACTGTGCATGGATTAATAGTCTGGTCCCAGATAGAATAAATCCTGCTGTTTCCAATAGAATCTAAAAAAGCGGGGAGTGTATAATCTATCCCCGCTGGTGTATGTTCTGCATATATTGGAATTATATCCTGTTCCTGCCAGTAAAAATATAAATTAAAAAACGCATTGGCTTTTTACAATTCTGATAAGCTTCATATGATGCATTTTTTATAAAATACACAGCCTTTTTTTCCATGTTCTGTTCTATGCCACCATTTGAAAAAGCTGCACACTGTAGTATTTCACATGCACTATTTATCTGGTTTGCAGGAATTTTTCCTAAAAATATACTATTTAATTTTCCAATATACTCTGCATCCCCAAGTTTAGAAATATCTTTCATTCCACAAAAGCCAAGAAACCAGTTTAATATGCTAAAATATATTAAAACCCGTTCATTACCTGTTTTTGCCATGCCAAGTTTTCTGAAAAGCAGCATAAATTTTATTCTATTATACACTGCCAGCATAATAAGCATTAAAAAAAATACAAATAGTCCTGCATAGATTTTTTTATCTGTACCATATCTATATCTGCTACTCTGTTTATCCTGCTTCTTTGGCCTGTCCTCTGTTTTATTAATATCTTCCTGGGCAGAGCTGCTATCTGTGCCAGCCTCTTCCGGTTTTACAGACTCTTTATCCTGCATATCTGATGAAAGTGGTTCCTGGTTTTCCATATTGTCAGGAGATAGCGTAATGTTACTGTTATAATCATCATCAGATACCTGGTTTGTCATATCAAATGGTATCCATCCAAATCCTCTTTTATATACTTCAGTCCATGCATGTGCATTGTAATCCCTGACATATGCAGTATATTTTACAGTACCAGATTCATCGTATTCAGTGCTAAATTCAGATGGGCTTATACTGTATCCTGCTGCGTATCTTGCTGGAACACCTGTAAATCTTAATAATATTGTGCCAGCAGTAGCATAATGTTCACAATATCCTTTTTTCTGTTCAAATAAGAAGTATTCTATATAATCTTTTCCGTCTGGAAGTTCTTTAAGGTTCTGGCTGTATTTTGTATTCTTGCATACTGCATTTTTAACAGCCAGGCATTGCAGGTCAGTCTCCGGGTATCTGTCAATTTTCTTTGCAAATTTTTCCAGCCGGCCGGTATTATGTGGTAAAGAAAGATACTTCTTATGCACATACGAAGTGTATTTTTTATAAGTCTTTATACCTCTTAATCCTGATAGCTCATCATCAGTTAACATTAATATATAATTCTTTATATGGCTTTGTGTATTGTAACAGTAAAATGTATAATATCCAGAACTGCTTTCTTCATAACCCTTAGACATATATGGAATATATTTATTAGCATCTGTCTGTTTTTTTTCTGGATATAATACTATCTTTATAATATCTGTTCCTTGTTTTTCATCGCCTAAAAGTTTTTCTATTCCATTAGAAAACATATGGTTTACATCGTCTTCATTCAAAGGAGGATTTTTATCAGAATTATCCCATCTTGTCCCATTATATCTATCTGCATAAAAACTCCTTATATATATGTTATCAACTGGCTTTTTATCAGTTTCTATACGCATAATAAACCTTCCTGCCTGGTCTGGCGGTTTATTATCCAGATAGCCATCACTTTCCTTAAGCACCTTGCTCTTTACAGCTTCAGCTATAATTTTTATCTTTCTTTCTATTTCATGTTCTTTCTTCAATGCTTTTTCTGAATTTGCAAATACTGTATCTTTTGTATAACTGCCCGCCTGTAGTGATACAATAATGCCCAAAAGCGTTATAATAACAAATATAAGATATCTTGTCCACATCTGGCCAGAAACATGTCTTTTCTGAAAAAAATGCTTTCTGCCGCCATACATTTCAAATTTTATGCCAAATAAAAGCCCTGAAACTCCAGATACAAGAAGGCATGATGCTGCTAATGATGGTGCTTTGCCATGAAACATCTCTATTCCGGTTATTATAATAACTGGCAGTACCACAAGAAAATCCCATCTTATCCTGAGTGCTGCCATTGCAATAACTATAACCAGCATAATAAGAATAATTATTAATGCCAGCTTTTCATATACAGGTTCTCCAAATAGCATTATATGGGTTCTTTCAGTATCAATTTCAAAATCCCCAAGGTTCATATAAATATAATACTGTTTTTTAATATACCCATATAATATGCTTAATTCCTTTTCTATAATCCTGTAATTTTTTATAATAATAAATATAGTTCCTGCATTAACTGCAAATAACCCAAGATTTGACCATATACTGCTATTAATCCACAATATACACATTATAAAGCTGGATATAAGGCTGATTATAAATACTTTGCCATAATCTCCCTGATAGCTGTATGCTTCACAAAATGACATATATAAGCCAAAAACAGTAAAGGCCAGAAAACAAGTATTAAAAAAAATACGTGCACTCACATTAATATATTCCTCATTTTGTGACATAATTCCTCCATTTACTATAATTGTACTTCTGTTGACAAAATTGATTCTTTTAAATTATTGTAATCATACTGGATAATTTTACTATCATTTACATATAGTTCAAACTCTGTATTAAGTGCAAGATATGCAAAGCTGCCCTGTACATTATATTTTCTGGCATACATATTCTTTAATATATATATATCAGTGTTTTCCCTGTGTTTTTCTGACATTTTGTCTATACATTCCTGTACAATGCTGTATGAATCATTTTCCTGCTCTATCCTGGATTCTGCAATATCATCCAGCTTTGTATCATACCAGCATATATAATGGCTGCATTCATTATAAAGCAGGCTTGTAGAAATTGATAAAACAGCTTGTATAAAACATTTTTTTATATAATCGCTTTTTACTGTTCCTAAATCCAGAAAAAAAACAGTCCCAGATGAAAAGTTACCGTACTTCTGCCTTACCATAAGCTCATCAGTTTTTGCAGACAATTTCCAATGTATATCCTTAAAACTGTCACCAACTATGTAAGGCCTGTTTTCACTATTTGTGTCATTGCCAGAATTTTTAAAGCTGTTCTGTACAGCCTCATTTTCAAAAATATACCTGTATTGGCTCTTTCCTATAAAAACTGGTACTTCATACAGCTCAGGTATTACAATAACCGGATATTTATATATATAATTTTTAAACAAAGGAAGTCTTAATATTCCAAGAAAATCATTTGACCATACCTTTTTTATGCTAAACTCTATATTTCCTGGATTTTTTGTAATATAAGAACACTTTAGAACAGCAGAACTGTACCCATCTGCACTGCCATAAAATTTTGTGGCTTCTTTCTTTCCTGAATATAAATTAAAACTGTTTACTTTAACTTCAATCTTACCTGTTGGAAAAATGCTCCTGTTATTTATAGTAATATACACATGTATTTTCTGTCCAATTTGTACGACATTTTCAGAAATATTCATAAAAATTTCCAGGTGGCATATACTTATAATATTTAATATGGCAAGCAGCAGGACTACAAATAACTGGCCATAAAAAATACTTAAAAATGCCAGGTTCCTGTATATTAAAGCAATATGCATACTGGCTGCCGCTAAAATAACATATACTATTAAACGTTTCATTATAAGCCTCCAAATCAGATAAACCGTTTTACAGATTTAGGCTTTTTAACTTTTGTCTTTATCTGTCCAAGTATATCTTCCACACTTAAATGTGACATACGCGCTTTTGAAGCGGGTACTATGCGGTGTGATGCCACAGCATTAAATACACTTGCAACATCGTCTGGTATAACATAATCCCTTCCCTGCAGGAAAGCAGCCGCTTTAGACATACTGGCAAGCGCAATTGTCCCTCTTGGGCTCAGTCCAAGCTCTATTGCAGGGTGTTCCCTGGTTTCCCTTACAAGCATGCAAAGATATTTATAAACCTCATCTTTAATAAATACTTCATTTACACTGTTCTGTATATCTATAAGCCCGTCCCCGCTTATAACTGCACCGACAAGGTTAATTATATCATTGCTCCTGCCTTTTGCTATAGCAATTTCATCCTCCAGTGACGGATAACCTACTGACAGGCATACCATAAAGCGGTCAAGCTGTGATTCTGGCAAAAGCTGCGTGCCTATGCTTCCTGCCGGATTTTGTGTTGCTATAACTATAAAAGGTTCTGGTACTTTCCTCGTTACACCATCTACAGTAACACAGCCTTCCTCCATAACTTCCAGAAGGGCGGACTGTGTCTTGGGGGATGTCCTGTTTATCTCATCAGCCAGGAAAAGATTACACATAACTGTTCCCGGCTGGTAATAGAATTGTCCGTCTTTTTTATTATACATTGTAAATCCAAGTATATCTGAAGGCAGTACATCAGGAGTAAATTGTGTACGCATGCATTTAAGATTCATCGCTTTTGCAAATGCTATAGCAAGTGTTGTCTTGCCAACTCCCGGAATATCATCAATAAGTATATGCCCGCCTGCCAGTATTGCAGTCATTGCCAGCAACACACATTCATCTTTTCCAATTACCGCTTTTTTTACCTCATCTATAATACTTACTGCTTTCTGGTAATATCCTCTTTCTTCCATCTTACACCCCCAGACTATCAAACACCAGACCCTGTATCAATAAAACCTACCATAATGCCGTTTCCATACAGTTGTAAAACAGGCTGTCTTTGTACTTTTGCAATACCCGCTGATTCAAGAACCTGTTCAGAAGACATGAGCCCATAACAATGCGGTACTATGTACACACCACTGTTTATACCACTCTGTACTTCCCTTCCATAGTGATAAGCAACTGCAAATCTGTAACTTACTAACTGAAAACAATCATCCCCATATTGTGATTCTAAAAAATCTGGCAAACCTGTATATTCTACAATATAATCCTGATAATCTTCAGAATAAACACGGTTAATACATCTAGTCTCCATATAGTCTCCATTTCCGCATCATTATGCATAATATTAAGATAAATTAATATATGCAGAAATAAACTTATAAGTTACATAGAGGCGTTGTCAGGAAGTTCTCTCTGGGTAAGTATTTTTCCTTCTCCGCTTTCCCTCATTTCTATTTTTGGCGCTCCGCAATTATTGATATAACTTTCTGTTATAGTCACTCTTCCAATTAAATCATCCTTAGGAATCTCATACATTATATCAAGCATAAATTCTTCTATAACAGCTCTTAACGCACGTGCACCAGTCTTTCTTTCTATTGCTTTTTTTGCAATGCTTTTTACTGCCTCATCATCAAATACAAGGTCAACCTCATCAAGTGCAAGAAGTTTTTTATACTGTTTTAAAATTGCATTTTTCGGCTGTGTAAGAATTGCCACAAGCATGTCTTCTGTCATCGCCTGAAGTGCAAACACTACCGGAAGCCTTCCAAGAAATTCTGGTATCATTCCAAATTCACGCAAATCTTCTGTAGTAACTTTCTGGAGCAAGTCTTCATCTTTATCAAACCTGTCTTTAAGTTCTGCATTAAAGCCGATAGAAGACTGCTTTGTAAGCCTTTTTTTAATAATCTTTTCAAGGTTTGGAAAT
The DNA here is from genome assembly GCA_002493085.1 of Lachnoclostridium sp. UBA7122. Classification (GTDB taxonomy): domain Bacteria; phylum Bacillota; class Clostridia; order Lachnospirales; family Lachnospiraceae; genus Butyribacter. The sequence continues at coordinate 6,545 of DKXQ01000046.1, read as the reverse complement.
GCACCGCCACATATAAAAAGAATATTCCTTGTATTTACAGTTGTAAGCGGCACCATTGCGTTTTTACTGCCTGCGCCCACAGGTACTTCTACGTCACTTCCTTCTAAAAGCTTAAGCAAGCCCTGCTGTACAGATTCACCACTTACATCCCTGCTGTTTGTATTGCGTTTCTTTGCTATCTTATCTATCTCATCTATAAATATAATGCCATGTTCCGCTTTCTCAACATCATTATCTGCTGCTGCAAGCAGCTTTGACACAACACTTTCTACATCATCACCAATATAACCTGCCTCTGTAAGCGATGTTGCATCAGTTATAGCAAGAGGTACCTGAAGAATTCTTGCAAGTGTTTTTACAAGATATGTCTTTCCACAGCCTGTAGGACCTGTCATAAGCATATTGGACTTTTCTATCTCTATATCGTCCTGCTCCATATTATCTGTAAGGACACGTTTGTAATGGTTGTACACTGCAACTGACATAATTTTCTTTGCATGCTCCTGTCCTACTACATATTCGTCAAGTTTTCCCTTAATTACATGTGGTGCTGGCAGATGCTTTATATCAAATACACCTTCTGGGACTTTTTTCTTTTCTGTTCCTGCTTTTTTCTTCTTTAACTTCTGGCGCTTTGGAACATTCTCCTGCATATTTCCTACACCACCACTAAACATATCCATATATGGCATCCCCTGGAACGGGCCTGTAATATTAATATTGCCCATAGAATTAAATGTCTTTTGCATACAGTCATTACAGATACAGATATTATTAGGTATATGAATCATTTTACCTGCCTTGCTCTCAGGCCTGCGGCATATAAAACACACATCTTCATAATCCTTATCGTTATCATTATTATTATTATTATTTGTATCCTCTGGCATATTGTCCTCCTAACTATTATTATAATCTTATGCATACACAATTAGATTACCCTAATAATACTATTTTCGTCAACTCTGTAATCATAAATATTTATTATATTTCTATTAATTTATTGCAGTCTGGAATAAATTTGGCTATACTATATATTATCAGTAAGCCACTAGTAATAATATGCACAGAATATGGAGGTTATTAAGATGGCAAAATTTAAAAAAGCAGCAGGGTTTAGCCTTGCCATAGCATTTGCAATTTTTTCAATATGCGTTGGCATTGCTTATTCCAGGTCATATGCATATGCTGCAAAAGATAGTATGAAAGAAAGCAAAAGTGTGGAAATATTTTTAAATTATTCCAAATGTAAAGTTATTTATGGCACTGAACAATATTTATCAGATATAAAAGCATTTAATGCAAGTGGTACAGCTATTGACCCTGCTGAGGTTGAATGGATGTCAGATGATGAATCTGTCGCAACAGTAAAATATGGCACAGTTTTTATAAAAGGAACCGGCGAAACAGTTATTACTGCCGGATACAATGGAAGTGTAGCCCTGTTGTATCTTGAAGTTGTAAAACCAGAAGTTTCCATTGATAAATCAGAATTAAAAAACAGGCTTGTAGGTGACAAATGTACAGACTGGTATACTTCTACTGAAGATGTGAAAGTAACTGTTAAATCAGGTAATAAAAAAGTTGTCAGGGTCAATGATAATGGAAGCCTTAAAGTACTTGCACTTGGCCAGTCTGTAATTAAAGTAAAACCAAAAGGCGGAAATACTGTTAAATATACAATGAACGTCAGAAAACGCCATATTTATGTTAATAATGATAAAACATTTACTCCTAGGAAGTATATCAGACATATTAAAAACCATGAGCAGGCAGTATGGACAGTTTCTGAACCAGATTACATAGAAATCCTTCCAGATGGGACTATGAAACCTTTAAAAACCGGAAAAATATCCATAAGTACAAATTTAAATGGCCAGACATATAAAATAATTTTAAGGATTACTAATTATGACTTAATGAAAGAACTTGCACTTAGCTCCTTAAAAGATACACTCCGTTATCCAGCTTCACTTTCTATTAATAATATTACACACAATGGCCGCAGCGTAACTATTGATTACAGTTCTATGAATAAATACGGAGGATATGACAGATGTAAATTTATTTTAAAAATAAATATGGCTGGTGAATATACGAGCAAGACTATAAGCATATATGACTGATTAAAAGCATAAATTAATTATATAAAGGCTGTAAAACACTGCTTTGGCAGTTGTATAAGTTATCTGGCACTGCTGATACCCTTTGTATTGGAGATTATCATGGGAAATATTGTCAAGAAAACCAAAGTTTTTATTGTATTATTATGTTTAGGATTACTTACAATTTCTGTATATAACAGAAAAGATATAAAATTTATAAAATCCCTGCCTGTCCTGAAAGAAGCAGATGATGGGCGTACTCCTGAAGAAACACAAAAAGATTTTGACAATTTTATTAATTCTGTATTTACAGAAGAAATCACTGATGACAGTATTACATTAAACTATTCCATAAAAAATAAACAGCAGTATGGGCTTGCTGATGTTACTCCAACACTTGGAGAAATAAGTCTTGATGATATGAAAGACAGTCTCTTTATATCTGAAAACAGGCTTGCTGCAATGGAAAAGTTTGACTATGGAAAACTTACAAGCAGGCAGCAGCTGGTTTATGATATAATGTACAGTATGCTTAACCAGAATATGCAGTCATCAGGCCTGTTAGAATATTCAGAATGTCTTGGGCCGGTTACAGGTATACAGGCACAACTGCCAGTACTTCTGGCGGAGTACAATTTTTATGAAAAAAGTGATATTGATACGTATATTGAACTTTTAAGACTAGTACCAGCCTATTTTGACAGCATTATTGAATTTGAAAAGAAAAAGTCCTCAGATGGGTTATTTATGAGTGACACAACAGCACAGGCAATTATTGACCAGTGCAACGAATTTGTTGAAGGCAGCGATGAAAACTATCTTATAACTGTGTTTAATAATAAAATTAAAAACTTTGCTGGTTTAAGCACAGAAGAAACCAGCTCTTATACTGGCAGTAACAAGAAAGCAGTTACGGAATGTATTATACCTGCATATAAAAATCTTATAAGCGCCCTTGTAAAATTAAAAGGTACAGGAGAAAATGAAAATGGCCTATGTGGGTTTGAAAAAGGTAAAGAATATTATGAATATCTTGTAAAAGCACGCACAGGTTCATACAGAAAGATAGCAGATATTGACAGAATACTTGACAATGCACTTTCAGGTTCACAACAAAAGATGGCAAAAATTATGACAGATTCCCCTGATGTATATTATAGGGCACAAGATTTAGAATATACATATAAAGAACCTGAAAAAGCTATAGAATATTTAAAAAAGGCAATTAAAAAAGATTTTCCAGAACTTTCAGATGATATAACCTGTAATGTAAAATATGTTGATAAATCACTTGAAGAAAGCATGAGCCCTGCATTTTATCTTACACCAGCAATTGATGCTTACAAAGAAAACGTAATTTACCTGAATAAAAATGAAAGATATGATTTAAGTGAAATATTTCCTACAATAGCACATGAAAGCTATCCTGGACATTTATACCAGAACTGTTATTTCCAGTCATTAAATCCTGAACCAGTAAGAAGTGTTATAAATATCGGAGGTTATTCAGAAGGATGGGCAACATATGCTGAATTATACAGTTATGGCATTGCTGGCATAAATAAAGATATTGCAAACCTTATGGTACAGAATACTATTGCAACACTGTGTGTTTATGGTAAAGCCGATGTAGGTGTAAATTATATGGGATGGGATTTTAATAAGCTTCAGGAGTATCTGTCAGATTATGGATTTACAAAGAGCCAGAGCCGTACAGTATTCGATTCAGTAGTAGCAGAGCCCGCCAGTTACCTGCAATATACACTTGGATATTTAGAAATAGAAGCATTAATAAAGAAAGCCAGAAATAAACTCGGAGATAATTTTAATCTTAAAGACTTTCATGAGTTTTTTTTATCAACTGGAGTTGCTCCTTTTTCCATTATAGAAGACCGTCTTGACGAATGGATAGAGGAAATCCAGAAAGCTACAAATTTAAAGTAAGGACAGGAGTTAATATTTATGAACCAGACAGATAAAAAAAATACAGGACGTTTTATTATATTGTTATTAATGGCACTGGTAATACTTATTATAACAATCTGGGCTCTTTTCCAGTCATTGTCTTATATAAAAAAACCAGACAGTTCAATAAACAACCAGAATACCAGTAACAGTAATTACAATACTGGCAATGAAATAAAACAAGTTGATATGGATAAACTTGGAAAAGACATTTTATCACAGGTAAAGTTTGAAACAGAGTTAAAACAGATTGATGAAACAGTTGCCAGGGGACTTTTAGAGGTTTCAGACAGTTCCAAAATCCAGCTATATATGGGCAATGGAAACTATTCCGATGAACTGGTCTTAATTACATCTGCTGATGCAAAAAGTGCAGAATCTGACCAGACCATAGTTGGACAGTACCTTAGTGATATGAAAAAATCATTTGATGCATATATACCAGAACAGGCAAAAAAGATTGCAGATGCACTTATCCAAAAAAATGGCTGCTATACAGTTGTCTGCATAACAAGTGATTCTGATAATGCAAGCAAAATCATTGAAGCAGCTTTTAGAAAAGACAATACAGACCCGGACAAACTTCCTGACAAAAAAACTTCAGAACTGCCAGATAAAAAAACAAATACTGAAGCACCTGAAAAAAAAGCAGCATATAAAAAAATATATTCTGATGAAGATGTAATTTCATACCCGTCAGGTGTTATAACTATAGGAGATACAGCATATGAGCAATATGATTATATAGAAGATATTGCAGTTAAATATGCAGATACAATTAATAATATAGCCGCTAAGCTTAAGGACAGAGCAGATATATATAATATAATTATTCCTACCAGCATTGGCGTGACCCTGCCCGATAATAAAAAGAAAGAAGCAGATTCTTCCAGCCAGAAAAAAGCATTAGGAAAAATTATCTCAAAAATATCTGCTGATGTAAATATTGTACCTCTGTATGATGAACTTATGAAACACAGAAAAGAATATATTTATTTCAGGACTGACCACCACTGGACTGCAAAAGGTGCTTACTACGCATATCGCGTATTCTGCAAAGGCAAACAGATTACTCCTCACAAGATTACAGATTATAAAAAAGCATCATTTGGCAGTTTTATGGGTTCATTTTACAAAGAGACAGGACAGTCAATATCCCTGAAAAAAGATGAATTTCATGTTTATTATCCAGTAAACAGTGCAGACATTAAACTCCAGTATACAAATAGTGATGGCATTACGATAAATGGCGATGTAATAGAAGATGCATCAGAATATGGTGAAGGCTTAAAATATTCTGCATTTATAGATGGTGATAACCCATTTACACTTATTGAAAATAATGCCATAAACGATGGGTCATCATGTGCTGTCATAAAAGAGTCATTTGGCAATTCCCTTATCCCATATCTTGCTGACCACTACCAGACAATTTATGTTATTGATTACAGGTACTGGAATGGGAATCTTATTACATTTACAGATGAAAATCCAGTTGATGATGTAATTATTGTCAACAATATTTCAATGACCAGAAATTCTTACCAGATTGGTAAAATGGCGTTATTGATGGAGGAATCAAATGGTATTTAGCAGTTTAATTTTTTTATGCATATTTATGCCAGTAGTGTTTGCTGCATATTATTTATGCCCAGTTAAAGCTAGAAATTTACTTCTGCTTTTTGCAAGCCTTATTTTTTATGCATGGGGAGAGCCGGTTTACATCCTGATAATGGTTTTTTCTACAATTTTTAATTATATTACAGGTATACTGGTTTCAATGTACAGGGACAGTTTTAGACTAGAAAAAGCAAAAATTATATTAATAATTTCCATTATTGGAAATATAGGCATACTATTCTTTTTTAAATATACAGATTTTTTTATACAAATCATAAATCTTGTATCCCAGAAAGAAATACCCCTGCTTTCTGTTGCCCTGCCAGTTGGAATCTCTTTTTATACATTCCAGACTATGTCTTATGTTATAGATGTGTACAGAGGAGATACCCAGGTACAAAAAAATATTATAAACTTTGCAATGTATGTATGTATGTTTCCCCAGCTTATTGCAGGTCCCGTTGTAAGATATGGCCAGATTGCAGAACAAATCCAAAGCAGGAAATTATCAGATAAAAATACTGCACTTGGTTTACAGAGGTTTATAACAGGACTTGGCAAAAAAGTTATATTTGCCAACCAGGCAGGTGAATTATGGAATGAGATATATAACTGTATATCCCAGGGGCAGAATACATCATTACTATTAGCATGGACTGGTGCTGCTGCCTATACATTCCAGATTTACTTTGACTTTTCAGGATATTCAGATATGGCAATAGGCATGGGGCAGATGCTCGGATTCCACTTTCCAGAGAATTTCAATTATCCATACATTTCGGAAAGCATAACCGAATTTTGGAGAAGATGGCATATTTCTCTCGGATCTTGGTTTCGGGAATATGTGTATATTCC
>DKXQ01000094.1 GCA_002493085.1 Lachnoclostridium sp. UBA7122 | reverse complement strand
CCAGGTAAAGTTACACTATCCAGACTGGTTTCAAACGGGGGAGGGATTTAGATTATGAGACATAAGATTGTGTTAATGATTGGTGGTACAGAGACTCTGGAATATTTTTCATACCAGTTGAAGAAAGGTTTTGAAGCGCTTGGCTATAAAACTTTTTTATTTGACCAGACAATGGAAGAAGAAAGCGCTGAAAAACTTTATACATTTGCAGACCCTTATGATACAATTCTTGTCACTTTTAACTTTGATGGCATACATTATGAGACATCACTCTTTGGTGCAGATGGCATATCTATATGGAATAAAAGAAAGATACCATGCGTAAATATAGTAGTAGACCACCCATTTTACTATCCTGAACTATATGAAATAATCCCTGATATTTTTTATAATATATATATTGACAGATACCATGGCCAGTATCTTAAAAAATTCTATCCACATATTAAATGTGGGCCTTTTCTTCCACTTGGAGGAACTTCCATATATCCTGATGGCAATTTTCCAGACATAAACATAAGGCCTTATGACATAATATTCACAGGAAACTATACACCGCCAGAAGAATTTGACCAGTATATTATGCGCAATGGTGATGAATATGCTGATTTTTATAATGAAATAATTGACGACCTTATATCCAGCCCTGACCAGCCTGACGATACAGTTATTGAGCGCTATATCTTAAAAGAGATACCAGATGCAGATAAAGGCCAGATCCGCAAAACAATCCCAAATATGATTTTTATAGACACATATGTAAGGTTTTATTTCCGAGGTGAAGTTGTTAAAGCACTTATTGATAATGGAATAAAAGTACACTGTGTCGGCAAAGGATGGAACCGTCTCTGTTGCCGGCATCCTGAAAATCTTACATACACTTCAGACGTTTTATCACAGGGATGTCTTGAAGCTTTATCACAAAGCAAATTGTCGCTTAATGTAATGCCCTGGTTTAAAGATGGCGCACATGACCGCATATTTAATTCTATGCTAAATGGTGCAGTCTGTCTGACTGACCACAGCAAATACCTTGATGAAATACTTACGCCAAATAAAAATGTTGTGTTCTACGATTTAAAACAGCTTGAAATGCTTCCTTTTATTGTACACAGCCTTTTAAGCGATAAAGAGCATCTAAAACAGATACAGCAGGAGGCATTTAAGTATGCATCTGAAAACCACACATGGCACCAGCGTGCCAGGATGCTGCATGAAGGGCTGCTTAAGTTTATTTAAGCAGCCTGGCTGCCAGGTTTTTACTGGCGTTCTATTCCAAAGTGCCTGTATGCTGCATCAGATGCTATACGTCCTCTGGAAGTCCTTAGTATAAATCCTTTCTGTACAAGATATGGCTCATAAACGTCTTCAAGTGTGCCAGCATCTTCACCTATTGAAACAGCAAGCGTATCAAGCCCGGCAGGTCCGCCTCCGAAGCTGTCTATAAGTGTCTTTAATATCTGCCTGTCTGTATTGTCAAGCCCGCATTTGTCAACTTCAAGCAAATCCAGTGCAAAATCCGCCACTTCCCTGGTTATCTTTCCATTGTACTTTATCTGTGCAAAATCCCTTACACGTTTAAGAAGCCGGTTAGCAAGCCTTGGTGTCCCCCTTGCCCTCCCGGCAAGTTCCTTTGCACCGTCAATGTCGAGTTCTACATCCAGCTTTGCCGCTGAATTTGTTATTATCTGGACAAGTTCATCCTCAGTATAAAATTCCAGCCTGTTTACAACACCAAACCTGTCCCGCAAAGGTGCTGACAGCATACCAGCACGTGTAGTTGCCCCTACAAGTGTAAACTTTGGGAGTTCAAGACGTATTGAACGTGCAGATACGCCTTTGCCTATAACCACGTCAATAACAAAATCTTCCATTGCAGGGTAAAGTACCTCTTCAACCTGTCTGTCAAGCCTGTGTATCTCATCCACAAACAGCACATCACCATCCTGTAAATTATTAAGTATAGCTGCCATCTCACCAGGTTTTTCAATAGCTGGTCCTGCTGTAACTTTAATATTTACATTCATCTCATTGGCAATAATCCCTGCAAGAGTTGTCTTGCCAAGACCTGGAGGCCCGTATAAAAGCACATGGTCAAGCGGGTCATTTCTCTGTTTTGCTGCTTCAATATAAATCTTGAGATTATTTTTAACTTTCTCCTGTCCTATATAATCTTTCAGGTACTTAGGCCTTAAACTTGTCTCAATACCTGCATCCTCTGTAGTAAACTCAGTTGTAATCGTTCTTTTAGCCATACCAGAACCAGACCCTTTCACAATTTTTTCAGGCTTAATTTCAAAAGCTCTTCTACAGTTGAGTATGTACCACGCCCAACACTTTTTACAGCCCTCATGGCATCTGCTGGCGGATATCCAAGAGCCGCCAGCGCAGCAGCTGCATCAGATACCATCTGTCTTGCAGTACCGCCAGAATCCACAAGATTATCTGCTGCCATTCCCTGTATAGATACATCATCTGCTATATCTTTCAGCTTCAGCTTGTCTTTTAGCTCAATTATAAGCTTTCCAGCAGTTTTAACCCCTATGCCTGGTGCTTTTGCAATAGTCTTTGCATCATCTGCAAGAACTGCAAATCTTAAGTCATCAGCACTCATTGCACCAAGTATCCCAAGCGCACCTTTAGGGCCTATCCCGCTTACAGTTATAAGAAGTTTAAATATATCAAGTCCGTCTTTGTCCATAAAGCCGAAAAGCTGTAATAAATCTTCCCTGATATACATATATGTGTAAATTTTTATCTCACTTCCAATCTGTAATGCCCTGCCAGATACAGACAGTGGTACAAGTATCTCATATCCTATGCCGCCATTTTCCACGATAATACTGTTCTGTGTAACATAAACCAGCTTTCCTGTAATATAATTAATCACAATAAAATATCCACGCCTTTCTGCCATTTTATATGTTAATCAGGCAGCCTGGAAAACACACCATTGGACTTTCCAAGCCATCCTTCATCCATATATTTTATTATTACATATGGGTGTATGCCAAGTTCTTCTGATATCTGTAACGCATTGCTGTTAGGATAAAGTTTCAGATACTGCACAATATCATCTAATACACCAGAATCTTCACTGCGGCAGTCCCTGCAGCACATAGTCCTTATCTTTGACTTAAACACCTTATGGCAGTGCTTACATACATTTGTATATACCATAATTCATCCTCCACCGGAAAAATATTCAAGCAAGTCCCTGCCACTTATATTTCTGTAACATAGAAGCAGGTATTTTAAAGGGCTTACTTGATGAGGTTAAAATAATGTTGAAAAAAGATTTAATAAAGGCTGTACAAGCTTCCATCTGTATGGACGCTCCAGCCAGTCTTCATATGTTACCTCTTTGCTAACCGCAAATGTATTAAAGAAGTCCTTTCTTACAGCCTCCTGTATTTCTGTTCCTGACATCCAGACACCATTTTCATAGTGCAGGTAAAAACTGCGGTAATCCATATTAATAGTTCCAACTATAACAGCATTTTCCGTAAGTATCTGTTTAGCATGGATAAACCCAGGTGTATATTCATAAATCCTTACACCCTCCCTTAAAAGTGGTCCATAATTGTAATTAGTAAGCAGTTTTACATTCTTTTTATCAGGAATATTTGGTGTTATAATCCTTACATCAACACCACGTTTCGCTGCTTCAATTAAAGATGTCTTCATATAGTCCTCTATAATAAGGTAAGGTGTCGTTATATAAAGATATTTGTCAGAAAATACAATCATCTGGTTGTAAATGCTTTCTATAGGATTACTTGGATTATTAGCGGGCCCGTCAGAAATAACCTGGCAGTATACATCACCAAAACTATGTGTAAAACCAGCTTTATACTTTAAATAATCAACATGGCTGTCTGATGCTCCTGATCCAGATGCTTCCCACATCTGGAAGAAAACAACTGTAAGCCCCCATACTGCCTCACCTCTTATACGTATGCCGGTGTCTTTCCACACTCCAAACCGCTCAATAAGATTGGCATATTCATCTGCAAGGTTAAAACCGCCAGTATATCCAACTTCACCATCAATTACAAGGATTTTCTGATGCGAACGGAAGTTCATATATAACTCGCCCATATATTTATGCACAGGATTAAAAACCCTGGTTTCAAACCCCTCATGTTCCAGAATCTGCTTAAAATATTTACGTGTCCTTATTGCAGCGCCAAAATCATCATACAAAAATTTTACTTCAACTCCCTCACTAATCTTGCGTTTCAGTATTTCGTGCATTTTATCCCATATGCCACCCTCGGCTACAATAAAGAAATCAATAAGTATAAACTTTTCAGCCTTTTCCAAATCCCTGAATATCTCCTCAAATACATCCTCACCCATAGGATAAAAATCCACACTATTACCTGCAGTAAGGGGAAAACCTTCTGTTTCCATATATTTTACCATTCTTCCCTGCACAGGGTTTTCAGTAATAAATTCAAGATAAACATCCTCATCTTGTAGAAGAAACTGGTTTCCATATGAAATCTGCCTCAGTATATGCTGGTCAAGCTTCTGCTTGTTCTTGCCTGCACGTCCCCAGAGATAATACATAATAAATCCACTGACAGGCAAAATCACTACTATAGATATCCACGCCAGCCGGTATGACGGGCTCTGGTTGCGGTTTACCAGTGTAACAATAGCAACGACTGATATAATTTCCCAGATAAAATAGAAATAAACTGTCAAACTCTGAAATGCAAATGGAAGAAAAATTATAAACAGGCACTGTAACAGGACTATAAACGCAGTCAGCACAATTCTTAAGTAACCACTTAAATTATTCTGGATTCTGCCCTTAAGGTCTTTTAGGTAACTTACTTCATCCTCTTCTTCAAAATAATTGTCCCGTCCTTTATACCTGTTATGCCTGTCCCATTTTTCATATTTTGCATCCTGGTTAAAGAATTTTTCCATTATTTTGCTGCCTTTCATAATATTTATATATAATTATATCCCATAAGGTGTTGTGTTGCAACTGCTGTTTTCTTAAGCTTTACCAGGAACACTTTAAAAAATTTAAAAAATTCCCTCTTCCATTTTTAGATAATATGTGCTATAATAAAAAACGTTGTCACATCCTTGCATCTGTAGCTCAGTGGATAGAGCAGCGGTTTCCGGAACCGTGTGCCGGGGGTCCGAGTCCCTCCAGATGCGTTTATTTGAGAACTTTTGAAAGGAAGGACGCATTTTATGCGCTTTAGGTATAAAAAGTTAATAATAATGTTTACAGTCGCCATAATGTTTATTGGTCTTGGCACATTTTCCCTTATTGCACCATCTATAGATTTTTCAGTCAGTAATGCAAACAGTGGCAGCAGCATTAATAACAGCAGCCACAGTGCTATAAATACCGTTACAATCATGTCAGAAAGTGAGATAAAAACTGCTATTTCTTCACTTGTAGAAACTTATCTGGATGCTAAACAGCGTGTAGATATAGATAAACTTACTGAATGTGTAAGCGATGCAGACCGCATTGATAATAAACGGCTTGTTGCAGAAGCTGAATATATTGAAGAATACAAAAATATTGAGTGTACTGTAAAAAAAGGGCCTGATGATGGTACATACAGGGTTTATGTATATTATGATGTAAAAGTCTATGATATTGATACACTAGTTCCGTCACTTACAGCTTTATATATCAAATCAGACAGTAACAACAGCTTTAAGATATACCTTGGAACAATAGATGGCGAAGCACAGGAGGCAATTACTAAGCTTGATAACAGTGAAGAAATCAAAAAAATTGCGGATTCCGTCCAGAAAAGGCTTGAAGAAATTGTAGCCAGCAATGAAGATGTAAAAGATTTTTATGAAATGCTTGAAAGCAGCAATGAAAGCAATGAAGCTGTAGAAGAAAATGAAAATATACATAAAGAAGGAACTAAAGCAACAGCAAAGCCTAAGTAGATTGTTTTAGGGAAAACATGTAAAAGGATGGTCTGTCTGACCGCCTTTTTTACTTTACTCTCATGGAGGATGTTATGGAAGATATTTCTGCTTTAAACCAGGGTATAAGGATTAATAAATTTTTAAGTGAAGCTGGTGTATGTTCAAGGCGTGAAGCAGACAAGATGACAGCGGCTGGCAGGGTATATATAGCTGGAAAGCTGGCGGCAGCAGGTTCAAGGGTTTTTCCTGGCCAGAAAGTTACAGTAGATGGAAAAACTGTCTCTAAAGAGGAAGAAGAAATCTATATTGCATTTTATAAGCCAAAAGGAATTGTGTGTACAACAGCCAGCACTGAAAATGGCAGTAAAGTAGTGAATGTAGTAGACTATATTGGTTATAATAAAAGAATCTACCCAATAGGCAGGCTTGACCAGTCATCTGAGGGGCTTCTGCTGCTTACCAACCAGGGCGGCACTATGGAAAAAATCCTGCGCAGCCGCTATGGACATGAAAAAGAATACTTTGTAAGAACAGCCAGTAAAATTACAGATAGCTTTATCAAAGGCATGGCAAGCGGGGTACCTGTTTTAGATACAGTTACAAAACCCTGTAAAGTATGGAAAGAAGATGATTACAGTTTCCATATAATCCTTACACAGGGACTAAACCGCCAGATAAGGCGGATGTGTGAATATTTTGGCTACAGGGTTGTGTATTTAAGACGTGACAGGGTAATGAATATAACACTTGACGGGCTTAAAAAAGGCAGATACCGCCATCTGTCAGATGAAGAAATAACTGAATTAAAGAGACAGGCAAACATAAACCAGGGAGGCAGTCCCACATGACAAATAATATAAGCCGTATGAAAGAACTTGTTACAAAACTGAATAAAGCATCAGAAGTGTATTACCAGGGCAAAGATGAGATAATGGACAACTTTGAATATGACAAGTTGTATGATGAACTGCTAAAGCTTGAAAAAGAATCAGGAATGGTACTTGCAGGAAGCCCGTCCAGAAGTGTAGGCTATGAAGTATTAAGCGCATTGCCAAAGGAAACACATCCATCACCAATGCTTTCCCTTGATAAAACCAAAGATGTAAGGCAGCTTGTGTCATGGCTTGGCGATAAAGAAGGGCTTCTTTCATGGAAAATGGATGGTCTCACAATAGTACTGGCTTATAACGAAGGATATCTGGAAAAAGCCGTTACCCGCGGCAACGGCCAGATAGGCGAAGTAATCACTAATAACGCAAAAGTTTTTAAAAATATACCACTTAAAATCCCATTTACAGGCAGTCTTGTACTCAGGGGGGAGGCAGTAATATCTTATCCTGAATTTGAGCGCATAAACAATCTTCTTGGCGAAGAGGAACAGTATAAAAACCCAAGAAATTTATGCAGTGGTTCTGTCAGACAGCTAAATAATGAAATAACTGCAAAACGGAATGTAGAATTTTTCGCATTTGCACTAGTTGAAGCACAGAATACAGACTTTGAAAATTCACAGGCAAAAAAGATGGAATTTTTAAAAGCACAGGGATTTGACATAGTGGAATACAAAAAAGTCAATGCCGCAAACCTTGAGACCACAGTCAGATGGTTTTCAGATAAAATAACCTCTAATAACTACCCGTCTGATGGGCTGGTACTTATATATGAAGATATAGCATATGGTGATTCACTTGGGCACACTGCCAAATTCCCAAGAAATTCCATTGCATTTAAGTGGGCAGATGAAACAGCAGAAACAAAACTGCTTGAAATCGAATGGAGTGCATCAAGGACTGGCCTTATCAATCCTATAGCTGTATTTGAACCTGTGGAACTTGAAGGCACAACTGTATCAAGGGCAAGCGTGCACAATTTAAGCATTGCAGAACAGTTACAGCTAGGAACAGGCGATAGAATAAAAGTTTATAAAGCTAATATGATAATTCCACAGATTGCAGAAAACCTTACTAAAAGTGCTAATATAAATATTCCAGAAAAATGTCCTGTATGTGGGCAGAAAACTTCAATACATGAAGACAATGGGGTAAAAGTACTTGTCTGCACAAATAAAGACTGTCTTGCTAAAAAAATAAAATCTATTGCACATTTTGTAAGCAGGGATGCTATAAATATAGACGGGCTGTCAGAGGCTACAATAGAAAAACTTGTATCCAAAGGGCTGTTACATGAATTAGCTGGTCTGTTCAGTCTGGACGACTATAAAGCTGAAATCACAGAGATGGAAGGATTTGGGGAAAAATCCTTTGAAAAGCTTATACAGGCGGCTGAAAATGCAAGAAAAACAACAGCTGCAAAGTTTGTATACAGTCTTGGAATACCTAATATAGGACTTGCCAATGCAAAGATGATTTGCAAATACATGGATAACGATTTTGAAAGGGTACGGCATGCCAGCAAGGAAGAGCTTATAGAGATAGATGGCATTGGAGAAGTAATTGCAGAATCATTTGTAAACTTTTTTTCAGATGCAGGCAATAACAAAACAGTTGATAATCTGCTAAAAGCCATAACTTTTGAAGAAGACACCAGGCTGGAAGAAGATATGGCAGGAATAAATTTTGTTATCACCGGCAAAACCAGTATTTTCCCAAACAGAAGTGCAGTTAAAGAAATAATAGAAGCAAGAGGCGGCAAGGTCACAGGAAGTGTAACTTCAAAAACAGACTTTCTTATCAATAATGATATAACAAGCAGTTCCACTAAAAATAAAAAAGCGGGGGAATCAGGTATTCCTATAATTACAGAAGAAGAATTTATAGAAAAGTTCCATATAGAAATTTAGAAAGATGGTGAAAAGATATGCCTATTAAAGTGAAAAACAACCTTCCTGCAAAAAAGGTTATGGAAAAAGAAAATATATTTATGATGGATGAGCAAAGGGCAGTCAGCCAGGATATAAGACCGCTCCACATAGCAGTCCTCAACCTTATGCCCTTAAAAGAAAATACAGAAGTGCAGCTTTTGCGGAGCCTGTCCAATACCCCACTGCAGATGGATATTACATTTCTTACAACAGCAACATATATAGGCTCCCATACACCTGAAAGCCACCTGAATGAATTTTACAAGACTTATGATGAAATCAAAACCAGAAAATTTGACGGGCTTATAATCACAGGTGCACCTATTGAACATATGGAATTTGAAGAAGTCCAGTACTGGGACGAACTTACAAAGATTATGGAATGGTCAAAGACGAATGTCACTTCCGTACTGCATATCTGCTGGGGTGCACAGGCAGGACTCTATTACCACTATGGAATACATAAACACATACTGCCTAAAAAGATAACCGGCATTTATAAACACCGTGTACATCACCGCAAAATACCTCTCTTAAGAGGGTTTGATGATGTATTCTATGCACCACATTCAAGAAATACATGTGTTGACCACGATGAAATAGCCGCCTGCAAAGACCTTATAGTACTGGCTGATTCTAAAAAAGCAGGTGAGCTGATACTTCTCTCAAAGTCTGCAAACCAGATTTTTGTACTTGGCCATCTTGAATATGACAGGCTTACACTGGATTTAGAATATAAAAGAGATATGGCTGCCGGCCTCAATCCAGAAATACCAGTAAACTACTATCCAGATGACAACCCTTTAAAAAAACCAGACCTGACATGGCGGGCAGCAGCCAATGCAATGTACTCCAACTGGGTTAATTACTATGTCTACCAACAGACACCATTTGAGTTTGTTGATACAGCAGAAATTATCAAAAAATAAGCAACCTACAAGGGATACAAGCATGTTTTGCACTTCACAAATTTTCACATAATTTCACAAGTTTTCACGGCAAAATGGTGTAGTAGATGGTGTAGTAGTCTTAAGCCATTTTAGACCTAAGGAAAATAGTATATACTATTCAAAACAGTTTGTTTATGTGTACGGACATATGAGGTTTGCTTTAATGGCATTTTGGGGTAATCTGATACATTAATTTCAAAATCGTAATATAAATCCAAATTCTCCTTTCTAGTTACACGAGAAACAGGAAGAACGACCCAATCTTTTTTATCTGCCTTTCCAATAATAAGAACGGGTCGTTTTTTAAAAGCCATTTTATTTGACTTCATATCAAAATACTTAAAAGTAGCCCAATACGCTTCCCCTATCATTCAATGTCATTTAGTTAAGATGAAT
>DKXQ01000182.1 GCA_002493085.1 Lachnoclostridium sp. UBA7122 | reverse complement strand
TTTTAGCCGGTGGTAGTTTAGTTGAAAATGAAGGGTCATGGCTACATTCTTCAAGAGGTATAATTCCTTCTGTATAATAGTTTAAGTCAGCAGTAATTTCTGTATCAGATATGCCTATTACAGTTACATCAATTATATCTCCTTCTTTAAGCACCTTAAAGGAGCGTTCAAGTTCCTGTTCAAAATCCTTCATGGATTTACTTTCTTCCATATATAAATACCCCGCTTTCAAATATTTTTGTCAGACCTTAAATCTGTAACCTACGCCCCATATTGTTTCTATATATTGTGGCTTAGAGGTTGATTCTTCGATTTTCTCGCGTATTTTTTTAATATGGACTGTTACAGTTGCAATATCACCAACTGATTCAAGTTCCCATATTTCTTTAAAAAGTTCTTCTTTAGAATATACGTGGTTTGGATTCTGTGCAAGGAATGTAAGCAAATCAAATTCCTTGGTTGTAAAGTTCTTTTCTTCACCATTTATATATACACGGCGTGCAGTTTTGTCAATCTTAAGCCCGCGTATTTCTATAATTTCATTTTCATGTATTCCAGCAGATGTAAGCCGCTTATAACGTGCAAGATGTGCTTTTACCCTTGCAACAAGCTCACTTGGGCTGAAAGGCTTTGTCATATAGTCATCAGCGCCAATTCCAAGCCCCCTTATCTTATCAATGTCATCTTTTTTTGCAGATACAATTATTACAGGGGTATTCTTTTTTTCCCTTATCAGACTGCAGATTTCAAATCCATCCATGCCAGGCAGCATAAGGTCAAGGATTATAAGGTCAAAGTCTTCATCAATTGCATGTGCTGCACCTGAACTTCCGTCAGATTCTATGGTTACTTCAAAACCGCTAAGTTCCAGATAATCCTTTTCAAGTTCAGCAATAGAAGATTCATCTTCAATAATAAGTATTTTGTTCATGATTATACCTCCATTATTAACTATTTTGAGTTATATATCCAGTTTATCAGTTACTATTTGTGCTATTTTTTCTTAAGTGTAAAATATATTGACAGACCATTGCCTGGTGAACTTGCCGCCCATATCCTGCCGCCATGGTCTGAAATTATTTTCTTTACGATTGCAAGACCAAGTCCGCTTCCGCCTTTGGAAGAATTGCGGGAAGCATCTGCACGGTAAAAGCGGTCAAAAATAAATGGCAGGTCTCTCTGGTCAATTCCTGGACCATTGTCAGATATTTCTATTTGTATAAACTCCTCCTGTGCCTTTGGAGGAAGGACATCTGTTCCATCTTCATTAATCTGCCTGTATAAAGGCGGGGCAACAGGAGGCGGGACGACATCTTTAATACTGATTTTTAATGTGGCCTCTTTTTTATCCATATATTTGACAGAGTTGCCTGCTATATTGTTGATAACACGCTTTAACTGCTCTGGGTCTGCGGTTATAAGAGTACCTGGCCTGGCATGGTTTTCATAGACAGTCTTAATATTATGTGATTCCAGGTCAAAAGCAATATCTTCGATACAATCGTCAAAATATTCACCAATATCTATAGAAGTGAAATTATATGGAAGTGCATTCTGTTCAATTTTTGCGAAAAGGGACAGTTCATCTACAAGATAAGTCATGTCCACAGCTTTTGTAATAATTGTTTTAAGATACTGCTCCTGCTTATCAGGAGTCTTGGCAACACCATCAATAAGCCCTTCTGCATAACCTTTAATTGCAGTAAGTGGTGTTTTTAAATCATGTGATATGCTGCTCATCATATCACGTGTATCCTGTTCGTATTTTATTCTTTCCTCTAATATTGATTTGAGGCGTATACGCATTTCTTCAAAATCACGGCAAAGTTCACCAATTTCATCAGATGTGGTTACACGCACCGGATTGTCAAGATTGCCGGCACCTATCTGCATTGTTGCTATATGCAGTATATTTAATGGTTTTACAATGCTGTGGTAAAGCCATATTATTAGTATTGTCCCAGTGATAACAATAATGACCAGGAAACAAAACATCAGGTCACGTATTGAGTTTTTCCAGTAAGGAAGGAGCCTGGATACATTAGTTATAATAAATACCTGTCCTTCTGAATTGTCTGCGTAATAAAAATCTTTTTCACGTATTAAAAAAGAATTATCTGCATCAAGTATTATATTATTATTTTTTCCAATTTTGTGCCTGGAAAAAGGAGGAAGCAAAGAGACGTTTTTATAACAGTCTTTATCACCAATATAGTAATCATTGCCATCTTTCCTTACCACTATAAAAGAATCTTTTTTTTCAAGTGCACTAGAAATAGTATAAAGTACATTGTAATTTAAGAGTTTACCAGGAGTGCTGTCTGCAATATCTGCAATAGCAGCAAAATCTTTTAATGTAATGCTGTATAATACCTTTACAGGATTTAGCATAATCCTGTAGCTTTTATAATCCACAGGGTCAGCGCCATAGTGCTCTATAAGAACACCAGCCTGGTTTTGCAATATTGCATGAAAGCTTGCCAGACCTGCACATAGTGGAAAAACTGTCATTATAAGAAAGGCAACTATAAGCCTGCCACGTATTTTCAATTATAGTCCTCCATTCTCTAGTTACTTAATATCTGCTGTACTAGTATGCATTTTTATTTACATTATGGCCAAAGAAGGTCAGAAAGAGTATTTTAAAATCCAGAAATAATGACCAGTTTTCAACATAGTATAAATCACATTCGATGCGTTTTGTAATCGAAGTATCACCTCTGTAGCCATTGACCTGTGCCCATCCTGTCATGCCTGGGCGCACCTGGTGTTTAATCATATATCTTGGTATCTCTTCTTTAAACTTATCAACAAAGTATGGCCGCTCAGGTCTTGGGCCTACAAGGCTCATGTCACCTTTTAAAACATTAAAAAGCTGTGGAAGTTCATCAATATTTGTCTTGCGCATAAATCTCCCGAATTTTGTGACACGTGGGTCATTTTCTGTGGTCCATGCTTTCTTTTCTTTATGCTCTTCCTGTACTTTCATAGAGCGGAATTTATATATTGAAAACTCCCTGTTATGGAGCCCTATCCGTTTTTGTTTAAAGATAAGCGGGCCAGGTGATGTCAGTTTGATAATTATTGATGTTATTATCATCGGTATACAGAAAAGTATAATTGCAACAATAGCGCCAAATATATCAACACATCTTTTAAGGACTTTATTAAATGACGAACTTAGTGGAACATGTCTTACATGTATAACTGGAATACCGTCTAAATCTTCTGTATATGGCTTTGTAGGTATTATATTGTTATAATCAGGTATAAACTTGGTATGCACACCAGATTTTTCACATATATCAACAATTTTTTCGAGTTTGCTGTATTCATCAATGCCAAGTGTTATCGCAATTTCATCAAATTCATTAGTTGCCAGCAGCCCCGGAAGCTTGTCTGTTGTACCAATAATTTTTACATAGCGGTACATTTCACCTTCAGGATAGTTGTCGTCAAGCATGCCATGTATTGAATATCCCCAGTCAGGATGTGTCCTGAGCCTGTCTATATATCCTCTGGCAGTACGGCTATAACCAACTATTAAGATATGCTTAAGGTTTTTGCCTGCCCTTCTCATCTTGCGCAGGATTGTAATTACAAAAAGCCTGAAGGCATAGTCAATGCTGATATTTAATACAACAAATATTCCAAGAAAAAGACGTGCATAGTTATTTTCTTTTAACAGAAAATATAATATGGCAACAGTGTACATCATACCAAGTATACTGGATTTTATAAGGCTGAACAGCTCTGAACGCCTTCCTGAAACACGTTTTGGGTCATACATGCCGCATATATAATATATAATAAGGTAACATGGAATAAGCATAATAAGCATGCCCCGGTAGTCTTCAAGCGGCTTCCAGTATCCAAAAGGCGGGCTTATAATTTTATACTTTATAAGCGGGCTCCATGTATCATCAAACCTTAACTGGTAGGCAAGCAGGAATGAAAATGCTATTATCACAGCATCAATTACAATATGCATAATATTTAGCAGCTTTTGGTTTTCACGAATCAAGTTTTCACCTTCTTTTAAAAAAGTTAAATAATAATAACCAGCAACAGCTGTTTATTCATTATAGACGCTATGATTCTTTTTCGCAAGAAATAATGATAAATTAATTTCTTTTTCACATCTTTAACACAAAAAACTGATAAACTTATTAAAAATTAAGGAAATAAGAAAAAACTATATTGACGCAAAGCCCGGAAAGTAGGATAATAAATTATTAGTGTGTAACAATACTGGCAATGTGCAATTAATTATAGAAAGGCATGGGATAAATTATGGAAGAGAATAATAAAAACCAGAATTCTTATACAGGTGAATATGGCAATTCTGTTGAGGGAACAACTCCGCCTGATACATCTGTTTACAGTTATTCTTATAAAGATGGTGATAATAGTGTAACTCATTCAGGAGACTATTATGCAGGGCGTGATAATGCATATGCTAGCACATCACAGCAGGAAAGTGCATCACCAGAACAGACAGACAATATTGTACAGCCTGTATATAACAGCAGTTATAGTAATAGTAACAGATATAATAGTGTTCCAGACCAGAACAACAGCACACAGGATAAAAAAAGCATGGGAAAGGGAAAGAAATTTTTAATAACAGCAGCATGTGCGGTACTTTTCGGAGTGGTTGCAGGTGTGTGTTTTGAAACAGTCCGCTATGTATCAGACAGCGTGCTTGGCATAACAGAAAGCACAAAAAAAGCAGATACAACTACAAATTCGGTTACAGATAACAGGACAGAAACAAGTAAAAGCCAGAATGCAGTTGTAGTAAAAGGTGCAGTAACTGATGTATCAGGCATTGTTGAACAGACATTGCCAGCAATCGTAGCTATAACAAGCACTTCAGAAGGTGTTAATTATTATGATTTGTTTGGAGGGCGTTACAAGCAACAGGATAAAACGAGCTGTGGCTCAGGCTTTATAGTAGGGCAGAATGACAAAGAACTTCTTATAGCGACTAATAATCATGTTATAGAAAATTCCAAGACAATTTCTGTGCAGTTTATAGATGATGAAATTTATGAAGCTAAGGTTAAAGGTACGGCTGCCAGTAATGACCTTGCAGTTATAGCAGTAACAGTAAAAGATATAAAATCTTCTACAATGGATAAGATTAAAATAGCAGATTTAGGCAATTCTGACAGCCTTAAGGTTGGTGAGATGGCTATTGCAATAGGCAATTCACTTGGCTATGGCCAGTCAGTAACAGTTGGTTATATAAGCGCAAAAGACAGGGAGATTTCAGAGGATTCTGACAACAGGGACGGAACATCCAATAAAATTAAAGTAATCCAGACTGATGCTGCCATAAACCCGGGCAACAGCGGTGGTGCACTTCTTAACCTGGGTGGACAGGTAATAGGCATTAATTCAGCTAAGATAGCAGACTCATCAGTTGAGGGCGTAGGCTATGCCATACCTATTTCTGTAGCAACACCTATTATTGATGAACTTATGAACAGGGAAGAACTGTCAGACAGCGAAAAGGGGTATCTTGGCATATCTATAGAAACTGTAACAGAAGAGCTTAGCCAGTACAATATACCTAATGGTGTTTATGTGAAAGCAGTTTCAGAGGGAGGCGCAGCAGACAAAGCTGGTATTAAAACAGGTGATATTATCACATGTGTCAATAACATGGAAGTGACTACCAGGGAAAGCCTTGCAGAAAAAGTAAGCAGTTACCGCAAAGGAACTGAGATAGAAATTACATTCCAGCGCAGTAATGACGGTGAATATGAAGAAAGAAAAGTAACAGTAAAATTACAGGGCAAGGAATCGCTTGACGGTTTACCATCTGATAACAATACCACAGATAACAGAGACCAGTATGGCAATGGTTCAGAAGATGGTGGCTTTGACAGTTTTAATGACTTTTTTGCAAATCCGTTTTCAGAGTAACCCAGGTATAAGACAGTGGAAAGAAAACATATAATTCAAAATATTATTATAAACATTATATGCTTTATAGCTGGAAGTCTATGGGAATTCTTTTATCTGGAACTGTTTTTTAAAAAGACAGTTCCAGAATTCCAGATAGATATAATTATTAAAAATGTAGCACTTATAATGCTTGTAAATCTTATTCTTTTATGTATTTTACACAGTATGAAGGCTGCTTTTTTAATTTCCTGCATTTTTATGCTTATAACAGGCATAGCCAATTATTTTGTTATATCATTCAGAGGCTATGGAATTGTATTTATGGATTTTTATGCTGTAAAAACTGCTGCAGCTGTGGCAGACGGATATTCATATAATGTGGATTCATATTTTCTGGCAGGATGCCTTGCTGCTGCCCTGCAGTCCGGACTGATACTGTTTATGCTGTGGGCTGGAAGAAAAAAAAGGCATACACACAGAGGCAGCAGGGGCAGCAGATGGTTAGCATCACTGGCAGGAATAGCAGTTTCTGTGCTGTTTGTAGTATGGATTAATTTTGATGCATTTTTTTTCAGGGGCATAAGCCAGGTTACATGGGACCATAATATCGGCATAAATGATTATGGATACCTGCTTTACTTTTTATCAAATGCAGAGAAGACAGAGATAGATAAACCAGCAGGGTATTCAGTCCAGAAAGTTGATAAAATATTGTCAGCTTATGAAAAACCATCTGGAAGCAGCAGTGGCATACAAAGAGAATCTATAAAGAAAAATCCAAATATTATAATGATTATGAATGAGTCATTTTCTGATTTGCGCGTCCTTGGGGAGCTTGCAACAGATAAAGGCGTACTCAGTTTTTATGACAGCCTTGATAAAAATACTATTAAAGGATATGTGCAGTCATCAGTTTATGGGGGATATACTGCAAACTCAGAATTTGAATTTCTTACTGGATGCAGTAAAGCATTTTTGCCTGGAAACCCTTATCTGCAATATATGGATGGCTATCTTCCTTCAATTATAAGTAATATAAAATCACAGGGCGGGTATGATGAAGCTGTTGCAGTACATCCATACAATGCTTCAGGCTATAACCGGAACAGGGTTTATCCTTTGTTGTACTTCGACAGATTTCTGTCAGCAGAAGATTTTGACAATCCATTATTAGTAAGGGATTATATAAGTGATTTATCAGATTACAGGAAAATAGAAGAACTGTACGAGCAGAAAAAGAAAGGCACATCCCTCTGTGTATTTAATGTCACAATGCAGAACCACAATCCGTATAATAATAACAGTTACGAATTTAACGAAGATATAAATGTAACATCATTTAACTCAGATATGCAGACAGAGCAGTACCTGTCACTTATGAAAATGTCTGACGATGCACTTAAGCAGCTTGTTACATATTTTAAAAATGTAGATGAACCTGTTATAATACTTTTGTTTGGTGACCACCAGCCACATTTGCCAGATTCTTTTTATTTACATATAATGGGTAAAGAGCCATTACAGTTTACACAGGAAGACACAATGAAAAAGCATGAAGTACCATTTCTTATATGGGCAAATTATGATATCCCTGAGATGGTTATAGAAACGGCCTCAATAAATTACCTGTCTTCGTTATTTTTAAGTGCTGCCGGACTGGAAATGAGCAATTTTAACAGGTATCTGCTGGATTTATATAAGAAAATCCCGGCAATCAGTGCTGTAGGCAGCTATGACAGCACAGGAACACTTCATGATTGCACTGAAAGAAATAGTGAATATGCAGAACTTATGAAAGAATATGAAATGATACAATACAATTATCTGTTTGATGAAGAAAACAGGCTTGACAGACATTATCAGGTAAGTAAAGCATCTCCGGAGTAATTCCGGAGATGCTTTTAAGCTTGCTGGCAACCAGGGCAGTACCATCTGTTATTATGCATGTGTTGCCTCGTATGCTTCCCTTACAGCTTTTGCAAGCTGGTCAGGACAGGATGTGGGTTTCATTCCGCATCTGATACCGCTTACTTTTTTTTCAATCTGGTCTACTGTAAGACCATCTACAAGTGAACGCACAGCCTGTAAATTGCCATTGCAGCCACCAGTAAAAGTTACATCAGTTATAACATCATTATCAATATCAAATTCAATTTTTGATGAACAAGTCCCTTTTGTTTTGTATGTATATCTCATAGAATCCTCCAAAATTATAATTGTGCAAATACCTCTCCAAGCCCACACTGGATAAGCAGGTCTGCTTTATTATCCATAGGCGTAGCAGATTTGTTTATAAGTACGAGCTTGTCTTTCCTGTAATACTGCAAAAGCCCTGCAGCGGGGTAAACTGCAAGCGAAGTTCCACCTACAACCAGTATATCAGCATTGCTTATAGCAGCAACAGAAGCATTTAAAACTTCCTGGTCAAGCCCCTCTTCATACAGTACAACATCAGGTTTAATAATACCGCCACACTCACACTCTGGCACACCACTGCCTGATATAATAGCAGAAATATCATAAAACTTATGGCACTTCATACAGTAATTCCTAAGCACTGAGCCGTGCAGTTCATACACGGTTTTACTGCCTGCTTTCTGGTGAAGCCCGTCAATATTCTGTGTAATAACAGCCTTAAGCTTGCCTTGCTTTTCAAGTTCCGCAAGTTTTATATGTGTTATATTTGGCTCTGCATCAGTACAAATCATTTTATCACGGTAAAATTTATAAAAATCCTTAGGTTTCTGCCTGAAAAATGTATGGCTTAGTATTGTCTCAGGCGGGTAATCATATTTCTGGTGGTACAATCCGTCAGTACTGCGGAAATCAGGTATCCCGCTTTCTGTTGAAACACCGGCACCGCCAAAAAATACAATATTTTCACTTTGCTTAATCCATTTTTTTAACGTTTCAATATTTTTATTAATATTATCTTCCATAGAACACCAGCACCCCCAATCTTAACACTGAAAAATTTAAAATGATATAGAACTATGTAAGGTCTTCACCAGAAATACCAGCAATCTTTGCCATTTCCAAAATAGACTTTCTAGAAACTTTCTTACCACAATATTCTATTAAATCTTCATTTACGCCTGTAAAGATATCCACTGGTTCATACTTTTTCAGTACAATCCTGTCCTCTTCTGTTGAAATCTCAATAGAATCCCTTTCCGCCAGGTTCAGTGTACGGCGAAGTTCAATAGGCAGGGTTATTCTGCCAAGTTCATCCAGTTTTCTTACTATTCCTGTTTCTTTCATAGTTAAAATGGCCTCCTTTATTATGTCATTGTGGTCATTGCGGTAATTTCATGCAATAATTCCCTATGCTGAATATAACACAGTTTAAAGGAAATGGCAAATTATATTTAAAAAATTTTATAATGCGGCATGTTCTGGCCAAGAAGTAAATATTCCATGTAATCATGCAGTATAATCATAGGGCACGACAAAAGAAACCACATATTAGAATAAAGCAGGCATATCTGGCCTTTAAAATTATATTGTTCCCCTGAATAGTCCCATACATTTAGCTGCATATATTTATTCACAATTTCCCCAAATATAAATTCAATTCCTGTAATCATAAGACCACATAAAAGCATCTGGCCTACTATTGAGGCAGAGCCGCCAAGAAGGCTTTGGATTACACCTACAAGTATAAAACATAAACCACCAGCAAAAAACATTGAAATATGGGAATATCCCCTGTATAATATCTCTATTCCACAGTATAAAAAGCCACCTGTTAAAAACATTATTATATATGCCTGTATAGGATTCATGATATATGGTCTCCTTTTTGTACCAGATTGATGTTATAGACTATATTATGGATTATTTTTTTAAAGTTATTCATGCATTTTTATCAAGGTTTAGATAGTGTAACTTTACCTGGGG
>DKXQ01000123.1 GCA_002493085.1 Lachnoclostridium sp. UBA7122 | reverse complement strand
TTTAGGGGATGGGTAGTTGACAATTTGTTCCTTTCTAATACCTAAATTCTGCTTAAGCACGAACTATCTATAATATATCATTTGACAAACCAAGTGTCAAATATTAATTTCTAATGGATAGTGTAACTTTACCTGGGTATATAAATACTGGCTTTGGCATAGCAATTTCAAAGTTCTGGCAACGGCCAGAGCCATATACTCTAAAACTTCCAGTTTATTTAGTATAATCCTATAACTGGTCCACAGCCTGTAAAAAGGACATTCCCTTTTCCTTTGCAATTTTTGCAATATCTTCATATTCCGGCTTGCTGCGTGACACTCCCCATCCTGAGGCATGTTTTACATGTACTTTTCCATATGGTGTATTTTCAGTAGTAATAGTCCGTTCCAATGTGTATCTGTTGCATATTGTCTCCCGGATTCCAAGTGTAGTTGTATGCAAAAACATAAGACGTATTATTTTTTCACGCTGTTCTGGTTCACATATACAGTTAAATAGTATTCCAGGGCGGTTTTTTTTCATGTTTGCCGGTACTGTATATACATCCAGCGCACCAGCCTTAAAAAGTTCTTCCATTGCAAAACCTGCTGCCTCTGGTGTCATATCATCCAGGTTACAGGACAGTACACAGACCTGTTCTTTTGCATCAGCAGTATTTCCAAGCATTGCCCTGACACAGTTAATTGTTTCAAACTCCTTTTTACCCATTCCATAGCCGGTTTTTTCTATCTGCAGGACAGGCATTTCACCAAATGAAGAAACAAAGTATTTAAGAAGTGCCGCTCCGGTAGGTGTACACATTTCGCCTTTTATACTACCGCTGTAGACAGGTATTCCTCTTAAAAGATACTCTGTAGCTGGCGCTGGCACTGGAAGGACTCCATGTGCACACTCCACCTCACCATATCCTGTCCGGACAGCAGAAGCTATGATTTTATCCACCTTTAATTCATTTAACAGATAGCATGTTCCTACAATATCTGCAATTGCGTCCATTGTCCCAACTTCATGGAAGTGTATCTGCTCTACAGGGCATCCATGTGCATTGCTCTCTGCCTCTGCGATTAAACGGTATACAGCCTTTGCATCACTTTTTACTTTTCCAGATGCATCTATGCTGTCAATAATATGCTCTATATCTGGCAGTCCTGCATGTACATGAACATGGCCATTATGATGTCCATGTTCATGATGCCCATGATGTTTATGGTCTTGCTTTCTGTGCCCTTCTTCCTGCCCGCCACATACAAATACAGACATCTGTTTTCCTTTAATGCCAGCTTTTGTTATATCATTAACTTTATACTCTGTATCTGGTATTCCCAGCTTATTAAGTTTTAAAACTATTTCTTCTGGTTCTTCAAAAAGCCCTGTTAGTGCTGCCATAAGCATATCCCCGGCAGCCCCCATATTACATTCCAGATATAATATTCTCATGGTTTGCCCTCCAAATGGTTAATCCTGCTTGCAAGAAACCCTGCACCGAATCCATTATCAATATTAACAACACTTACACCGCTTGCACAGGAGTTAAGCATAGACAGAAGTGCTGACAGGCCGCCAAAAGATGCCCCATATCCTACACTTGTGGGTACTGCAATGACTGGACAGTCCACAAGACCGCCAATAACACTTGCAAGTGCACCCTCCATCCCGGCAACAGCTATTATTACCCGTGCTTCCATAATTTTGTCCAGATTGGCAAAAAGGCGGTGTATTCCTGCTACACCCACATCATATAGGCGTACAACTTCATTGCCAAATGCCTCTGCTGTCAGTGCTGCTTCTTCTGCCACTGGAATATCACTTGTCCCGCCTGTAGCAATTAAAATTCTGCCATCACCATCTTTTTCAGGCATGCTGCCAAGCATCCCGGTTTTGCTTTCCCTGTAATATTTAAATGGAAGATATTTTTTAATATATTCATATGCTTCTTCAGCAAGCCTTGTGACAAGGACAAGTTTCTGGCCTTTATCCTGCATTGCCTTTGCTATCTTATAAATCTGCTCTGGTGTTTTGCCTGCTCCAAATATTACTTCCGGTGTACCCTGCCTGAGTTCCCTGTGATGGTCAATTTTAGCAAATCCTAAATCTTTAAATGGTTCTTCTCTAAGCTTTAGTAAGGCTTCACCTGGCATTATCTGCCCATTTGAAACCTTGTTTAATAAATCCATTAATTCTTTCTGCTCCATCTGCCTGAAACCACCTGCCTTTTTACATGCGCTCTGGCGCTTCAAGCCCCAGAAGCCCGGTTGCTGTTTCAAGTACTCTGCCAACAAGGCGGCTGAGTTTTATATATGAATTACGCAGTTTTACATCTTCATTGTTTACTATTCTGTTTTCATGGTAAAATTTATTAAAAGCGTCTGAAAGCTCATACACAAACTGGCAGATTTTATGTGGTGCAAGTTCCTCATATGCAGCGTTTATGGTATCCTGCCATTTACAAAGTGAAAGCATTACATCTGTCCCGGTCTGGCTGCATGAAGGCGCAACTGGCATGTTCTCATCAATAACAATTCCCTCTTTCTGTACTTTTGCAAGCAGTGACTTGATACGGACTATTGTATAAAGAATATATGGGCCTGTATTGCCTTCAAAAGAGATAAAACGTTCCATATCAAATATATAGTCCTTTGATGCCTGGTTGCTTAAATCGCCATACTTAACTGCAGCAAGGGCTATCTTTGAAGCAGTATCATTCATTTCATCCTCAGCCATATCACGCTCTTTCATCTTACCCAGTACTTGTTCCTCCACATCTTTAAGAAGGACTTCAAGACGCAGGACCCCGCCGTCACGTGTTTTAAATGGTTTGCCATCCTTGCCATTCATCGTACCAAATCCTAAAAATACAAGGTCTGTGCTGTTGTCTATAATCTTAGTCTTTCTGGCACACCTGAATACCTGTTCAAAATAAAGTGACTGCCTTTTATCCACAACATAGATAATCTTTGACGGATTAAAAAGTTTCCTGCGTTCTACAATAGTAGCAAGGTCTGTTGTATTGTAAAGGGTTGCACCATCAGACTTAAGTATCATGCATGGTGGTATTTCCTTTGTATCTGTTTCCTCTTTAACATCAACTACTAAAGCGCCATCATCAATATGTGCATATCCGCCTTCTTTCATATCTTTGACCATATCCGGGATATAAGGCTGTGCGTCAGATTCTTTCTTCCAAAGGTCAAATTCTACATTAAGCTTTGTATATATTCTTTTTAAATCTTCTACAGATACATTAATAATATGCTGCCAAAGTGCAAGATATCCTTTTCTGCCAGACTGTAACTGTGCTGTTGCTTCTTGTGCTTCTTCCTTATATTCAGGATGTTCTTTAGAATAAGCGCTTGCATATGGATAGATTTCTTCCAGGTCACTTATTGTAAATGGTGCTTCTTCTGGATACTCACCTTTAAAATCTTCATCAAAATATGGAAGGTCCGGATTGCGGTGTCTGGTCTCAGTAATTATCAGCCCAATAGGAAGCCCCCAGTCGCCAAGATGGACATCACCAATTACATTGTGTCCGGCATAACGTGCGATACGTTTGATGCTCTCACCGATTATTGCCGGGCGCAGATGCCCTACATGGAGTGGCTTTGCAACATTAGCCCCGCCATAATCTATAACAATAGTTTCAGGACTGTTTGTTTTATCACATCCAAAAGTTTCACTTTCTGCCATTTTATTTATAAAATCTGCCAGAAAAACATCATCTAGTGTTATATTTATAAACCCTGGCTTTACTGCTGTTATCTCTTTAAAACTGCTGCTGTCTTTTAATATTTCTGCAATCTCACCAGCAATCTGTACAGGTGCCTTGTGGTATTCTTTTGCAGCAGCAAGTGCACCGTTGCACTGGTACTGGCACAAATCGGGGCGGTTTGACAATGCTGCTTTTGCATATTTTTCATCATATCCTGCTTTTTTAAATGCCACACATAATTCTTCCTGAATTAATCCAATTATATTTTTCAATTTTGTCTCCATTTCTATATAGCTGCTATTTATATAAACTGCTAACAATATTAAAAAAATCTGCGAATGTCTTTTTACAGCACATAGGATTTTCTATTTCTATGCCATCTGCTGCCATTCCAGTTACTGTAAACGCCATTGCAACACGGTGGTCATTATAAGTGTGTACCATTGTTTTTAATGGTGTTCCTGGATAGATAATTACACCATCTTCTAATTCATCACACTTTATATTCATACGTCCCAGTTCATTTACAATAACTGCTATCCTGTCAGACTCCTGCCCTCTTATATGAGCCACTCCCCTTATTGTGACAGGTGAATCTGCAAATGGCGCTATTGCTGCAAGTGTAAGTGCCTGGTCGGAAAAGTCTGCCATATTGACATCTATGCCCTTAAGTTTTCTGTTTTCCGGGGCATATAACTTTAACTCACCGTCATCTGTCCATTCCGTATGGCATCCCATATCTTTAAGCACATCAATAAATTTCATATCGCCCTGCAGGCTGTCCTTTCTTATATGCTTAACAATGGCAGTGCCGCCAGTGGCTGCTGCTATTGCATAAAAATAACATGCCGCTGAAACATCAGGCTCTATCTGGTATTCTTTTATATGGTAGTGTCCACATAGCACCCTGTAGGTATCCTGGCCAAGCCTTTCTACACCTCTGTGGCCAAACTGCTTCATCATCTGTTCCGTAATTTCTACATATGACCTTGCATCCCTGCTGCCTGTAAGATTTATAGCCAGAAAGTTAAATACAGCCGGAGCTGTCATAAGAAGAGCACTTAAAAACTGGCTGCTTCTGTCTATATTTAATGATACCGTTCTGTCTGCAGCAAAAAAGCCATCCTCCAATATTTTTTTCCTTATGCCTGTAACTTTCATAGGAAAATTGTATTCTTCACCAAGCCATGTAAATTTAGCGCCCAGGTTTTCTAAAACCTCTAAAAGCTCTTTCATAGGTCTTTTTTTCATCTGCTCTGAGGAATCCAGTGTATAAATACCATTGCCCATAGCTGTAAATGCAGTTAAAAATCTTGCAGCAGTCCCGGCACTTCCAACATATATAGAAGCCTCACTTGCTGGTATTAATCCATTCATTCCAGTAATACGCACGCTTTTTGCAGCTTCATCTGTATCAGTCTTAAATCCAAGCTCTTTAATAGCTTTCAGGAAATTATAAGAATCTTCGCTAAACTGGACTCCTTTAAGAAGAGTTTCGCAATCTCCCATTGCAGCAAGAAGCAGCGCCCTGTTCGTGATGCTTTTAGAGCCTGGCACTTCCACACATATATCTACAGGCTCTTTAATCCTTTGAACTTTATAAACATCCATTTATAAAAATAACCAGCCTTTCAATGTATTTTAAGTTTTCCAGTTTTGCAGTTCTTATATCTGTCCAAATGCCTGTTCTAAATCTGCAATTATATCTTCTGGATTTTCAAGTCCCACAGAAAACCTGATAAGGTCAGGTGCAACACCTGCTTCAAGAAGCTGCTCTTCTGTCATCTGCCTGTGCGTATGGCTTGCAGGATGCAAAAGGCATGTCCTGCTGTCTGCCACATGTGTCTCTATGCTTGCAAGCTTTAATTTGTCCATAAAGTTTACAGATATGTCCCTTCCGCCCTTCAGTCCAAAACAGAGCACGCCACATGAGCCGCCTGGCATATACTTTTTACATAAATTATATGATTCATCTGATTCAAGGCCTGGATATTTCACCCATGCAACTTTGTCATTGCTTTGAAGATATTTTGCAACTGCAAGTGCACCCGTGCAGTGCTGTTTCATCCTCAGATGCAGTGACTCAAGCCCAAGATTTAAATAAAATGCATTTTGTGGTGACTGTATACATCCCAGGTCCCGCATAAGCTGTGCAGTTGCCTTTGTAATATAAGCGCCTTTGCCAAAACGTTCTGCGTATGTTATGCCATGATACGACTCATCAGGTGTTGTAAGCCCTGGAAACTTATCCGCATGTGCCATCCAGTTAAAATTACCGCTGTCCACAATACAGCCGCCAACAGCAGTTCCATGGCCGTCCATATATTTGGTTGTAGAATGTGTAACAATATCAGCTCCCCATTCAAATGGACGGCAGTTTACAGGAGTTGCAAATGTATTATCAACGATAAGCGGTACTCCATGCTTATGTGCTATATTTGCAAACTTTTCAATGTCCAGAATATTTACTGTAGGATTTGTTATAGTTTCCCCAAAAACAGCCTTTGTATTAGGTTTAAACAGCTTGTCAATTTCTTCTTCTGGCATATTCTGGTCTATCATTGTACATTCAATACCCATTTTTTTCATTGTAACAGTAAACAGGTTAAATGTACCTCCATAAATTGAAGAAGAAGATATAAAATGGTCTCCTGCTTCACATATATTAAACACTGCCATAAAGTTTGCAGCTTGTCCTGATGATGTCAGCATACCTGCCACACCGCCTTCAAGTGCTGTAATTTTTGCTGCTATGGCATCATTTGTAGGATTCTGGAGTCTTGTATAAAAGTACCCCTCCTTTTCAAGGTCAAAAAGCTGTCCCATTTCATCACTTGTATCATATTGGAAAGTTGTGCTCTGGTAAACAGGAACCTGTCTTGGCTCACCATTTCCAGGTTTATATCCCTCATGTATACATTTCGTTTCAATATGCTTTTTATTCATAAAAAATGCCTCCGTTTATTTTCCAATTATCTCTGAAAGACTGTTCATAATGCCCTCTGCAACCATGGGATTATTCATTGTATAGATATGTATATGGTATATGCCATTGGCAACCAGGTCAATAATCTGTCCTGCTGCATATAGTATCCCCGCCTGCTGCATCTTTAATGGCTCATCACCAAACCAGTCAACTATCGCTTTAAACTTTGCCGGTACACAGCATCCTGACAACTGGATACTCCTTGCCATCTGGCTCTTTTTGGTTATTGGCATAATTCCTGCTATAACAGGTACCATAATGCCCGCTTCACGCAGACGGTACATATAATTATAAAAAATTGAATTATCAAAAAACATCTGTGTAGCCAGAAACTCACATCCTGCATCAACTTTTTCCTTTATATGCTTTATATCTTCTGCTTTATTGTCCGCCTCAGGGTGCCCCTCTGGATAGCATGCCCCTCCAATACACATATCAGGCGCTATATGCTTAATTTCATTTACAAGTTCTGCTGCATAGTGGAACTGCCCCGGAAGCGGGAACTCTGTTTCGTCAGGTATATCACCCCTTAATGCAAGAATATTTTCTATACCTGCTGCTTTCATATCCATTATCTGCTTTTTAACAGTTTCACGTGTAGAAGACACACATGTAAGATGCGCCATGGAACTTACACCATATGCATCCTTTATATCTTTTGCAATATCTACTGTATGCCTGCTTGTGCCACCGCCTGCTCCATATGTGACACTTATAAAATCAGGTTTAAGCGCTGAAATCTTTCTAACAGCTTCATTAACACTCTTTGCAGCAGTAGTTGTCTTAGGTGGAAAAACTTCCATAGACAGTGTAACTTTATTATCTTTTAATAATTCCGTTATTTTCATAAAAAAAACCTCCAGTCATATCCTTGCCAGATATTAGTATAGCCGGTATTTAATTCCAGTGCAACTTTTTTATCTGTTTTATAATACAGAAAATGCCGGCCGGATACCCTGCAGTAACCTGCAAAGTATCTGGCATACCTGCGGCAGCAGATTATAATGCACTCAGCCAGCCTGTGATGTATTAGCGCTGCTGTCTGGTTCTGCACTCTGGCTGTCTTTACCATTCTGGTGCTGGCGTCCTTCTACATCCATTTCATAGTTATCTTTGTAGATAAGCTCTGACATAGTTACAAGTGTATACCCCTTTTCCTTAAGGCCTGTAATAAGTTGTTCAAGCGCCTCTGCAGTATATTTTGCACCATTGTGGCAGAGTATAATCGAACCATTGCCAAGATGTTTATGTTCCAGCACCGTAGTCAGAATAGAACTGACACCATAGTCTTTCCAGTCAAGGCTGTCAACATCCCACTGGATTGCATTATAGTCACATTCTCTTACAACATTTATAAGATTGTCGTTGTAATCACCATATGGTGGTCTTTATATTAAAAGATTATAATACAATATTCAAGGCACATGAAAATCAAAAGATTTTGATAGTGTAACTTTACCTG
>DKXQ01000207.1 GCA_002493085.1 Lachnoclostridium sp. UBA7122 | reverse complement strand
TAAAGCTTCCAGTTTATATTATAAAATAAAAAAATATGTTGTTTACCACTTTTTTATAAATAATTTCTCAGGTAAAGTTACACTATCTACTTTTAGTATCTTAGCAAAGTTATGAGTAAATTGCAACTGGGGAATTATCCTGTGTTTTCTTGTTAAACAAAATCCTTATTGCATTAAGTACACATAACATTGCAACTCCTGAATCTGCAAATACTGCCATCCACATTGACGCAATGCCTGCAAAGCCAAGTACCATTACAATAGCTTTAATAGCAAGAGCCCCTATTACATTTTCCATAGCTATTTTTTTAGTTATCTTAGCTATTTTTATGCTTTCTGGAACTGCACTAAGATTTGAATTCATAAATACTACATCTGCAGCCTCTATTGCAGCATCTGCACCGCTTCCCATGGCTGCACCTACATCAGCGCCTGCAAGCACTGGTGCATCATTTATTCCATCCCCAATAAACATTACAGCTCCATGCTCCTGTCTTATCTTCACCAGGTTATTTAATTTATCTTCTGGCATCTGGCGTGCATATACATCATTTATTCCTGCAATATCTGCAACACTTCTTGCATTTTCTTCTGCATCACCTGTAAGCATCGCTGTCCACATGCCATATTTTTTCATATCTGATACAGCCTCTTTTGAATCTCTTTTAATGGTATCATTTATAATTATACAGCCGGCATATTTCCCATTAAATGCTATAAATACTTCTGTACCATATACGTCACTGGTACTAGCTGGCATTTTTATATTATCTGATTCAAGAAGCTGTCTGTTGCCACACAAAATCTTTCCATCATTAAGCATAACCTCCATGCCTTTGCCTGGTATTTCTTTTATATCAAGAGCCTCTGGCACTTTTATGCCACTGTTATTGACTTCTTTCATTATGCTTGCTGCTATAGGGTGTGTTGACAGGCTTTCCGCACAGCCTGCATATGCAAGAAGCTGTTCCCTGCTTATGCCATCTGGTATAATATCTGCTACATTAAAGTTTCCTTCTGTAACAGTCCCTGTTTTATCCATTACAACTGCTTTAACACCTGCCAGCGTCTCAAGTGCAACACCGCCTTTAAACAATATGCCTTTCTTGGAGCCAGCGCCTATGCCTGCGAAAAATGACAGTGGGACACTTAACACTAATGCACATGGACAGCTTATTACAAGAAATGTAAGTGCTGTATATACCCAGTAATTCCAGTTTCCAGTTATTAAAGATGGGACTACTGCTGTAATTACTGCTGCCAGTACAACTAAAGGTGTATATATGGCAGCAAACTTTGTAATAAACCTGTCAATCTGCGGCTTTGATGCGGCAGCATTTTCAACAGCTTCAAGAATACGGCTCGCCATGGATTCCTCAAGAGGCTTTTCTACTTTTAAGTATATTACACCTGATACATTTACACAGCCTGACAGTACATGGCTTCCTTCATTTACAGAAACTGGCACAGGCTCTCCTGTTACAGCAGATGTATCAATCCTGCTGCTGCCTTTTGTGATTTCGCCATCAAGAGGTATCCTGTCCCCGGCGCGTACCTCTAGTATATCCCCAGGTTTTACATCTTCTGGGTCACACAAGACGGATTTGCCATCTTTAACAAGCCTTACTACTTCCGGCCTCATATCTACAGCTTCCATTATCTGCTTGCGGCTTCTCCCGACAGCAATATCTTCAAAAAGTTCACCAATTCTGTAAAAAAGCATTACACCTGCTGCTTCTGGGTATTCACCAATAACAAATGCACCGATGGTAGCAATCCCCATTAAAAAATTTTCATCAAATACTTTGCCTCTGAAAAGATTTTTACCAGCAGTAAGAAGTACATTGCCACCAAGTATAAGATAAGCTATAACAAAAGCTGGAATATATATTAAAGGATTTCTAATATAATATTCTATTACCAGGGCAGCGGTAAAAAAGACTATGCCAGAACCTATTTCTATAAACTCCTGCTTTTCATCAGAAAAAATAGCAGCAATCCCTGTTTTTGGGCTTTTGTCATGTTCATGGTGGTGCTCATGCCCATCATGACTACAGCCGCAGCTGCACTCATGCCCGCTGTGGCCATGATGATGTCCACTGTGGTCATGCTCATGTTCATGCCCATGCTCATCATGGCTGCACCCACAGCCGCACTCATGCCCGCTGTGGCTATGATGATGTCCACTGTGCTCTGTAGTCCTCTTCCCTGCTTTCTTTAAATCTTCTATTACTGTGCCTGGCTCCATCTTATCAGCTAATTCTCTTAAAGCTGGCAAAGCTTTATCTAAATCATCAGCATCTACTAATAATTTTCCTGTAGCAAATGTAAGTATTACGCTATTGACTTCTGGAAGCCCATTCATCCTGGATTCAAGTTTAGCTGCACAGTTTGCGCAGTCTATCCCGCTAATTGAATATTTCTTTTTCATAAATACTGCTCCTTTCCACATATCCCCAATTTCAATATACGCAAGTTCTATGAATTGTTCATATGAGCACTTATTCATATGTTTGATAAAACTATACCATATTATGTGTAAAAAAGCAATACCTTATTTTATTTTTCTTAAAAATTACTCTTCTATATGTTCCATGCCCTGGCTGAGAATTGCCAGTACATGCCCGTCTGCAAGTGTATATAATACATTTTTTCCTTCTTTTCTAAAGCGCACCAGCCTGTTCTGTTTAAGTATGCGCAGCTGGTGCGAAATTGCACTCTGGGTCATATTTAAAATATTTGCTATATCATATACACACATTTCATTTTCAAATAGTACATAAAGGATTTTTATTCTGGTAGAATCCCCAAATACTTTAAATAAATCAGCGAGTTCATATAACTCGCTTTCTTCTGGCATTTTATTCTCTATTTCTTCTGCTGTATTTTTATCAATGGTCATATATTCTGTTTTTTCGTCCATAATTCTTTACACCTTTCAAGCCCTTTTTCTGGAAATTCACCCGATGTCCTTATATCTAATATGCTTTCTGTTTCTGTTAATGCATTCTGGTACCATATTAATGCCTCTTTATAATTTCCTTCACTTTCATAATACATTCCAAGTTCACAGCAAATTTCTGCACTTGGCTCTGTTACTGCATCCTTTAGTGCATTGCCAAAAAATCCTGCTATGTCGCCTTTAATGCGGTAGTATCTTGCAAGTACACATATTGCTTCTTTTATCTCATCCACACTTCTGCCATCCTGTTCCATTGTCTGCATAAATGCTGGTGCTGCCTTGCAGAAGTCATAGTCTGTGCCTGAACGGAATAATTCCATTGCATACATATGGTGTATCTTTTTAGAAAGTCTTTTGCCAGCTTTAAATATATCTGCCATAGCATCTAAATCCCTGCTGGCATGATTGCCAGCAGGCCTGTGCTGTATCTCTATCTCACTGTCAAAAACAACAGGGTCTGTGCGCAGGGTTTCATGTATAGGGTCAATCCATGTAAAAGTCCTTAGCCTTCTATATAGTTTGGGTCTGTACTCCTTTTCAAAATTATATACAGTGCCAAGCTCTGGCGGTGTGCAGTACAACATCTGCACTATTTCTATTTCAGGCAGAAGTATGGATTTAAGCCGCTTTAATTTTTCCCTGTTATCTTCGTCCAGATATTCATCTGCATCAGCAGTGTATATATATTCTTTTACTGCTTTGGACGATACAAAGTTCCTTGCCCTTGCAAAATCACCAGTCCACTGGAAATCATAGACTTTATCAGTATATTCAAGTGCAATTTCCTTTGTACCATCTGTTGAACCTGTGTCAGCTATAATAATTTCATCAACTATATCTGCCAGGCTGTCAAGACATCTTCTTAACACAGCCTCTTCATTTTTAACAATCATACATAAGCTTATAGTAACCATATATTTTACTCCATTAAATCATCATCCGCATAAGGTTCTGGTTCAGTATCACCAGCATTATCTGGCTCATCACCGCCATCTTCTGGAACAGCGTCTGGCTCATCCGGGTCACCGTCTGACCAGTCTGGGTCTTCTGGTTCATCTGGGGTATCTGGTATGTCTTCTGGCTCATCTGGAGTATCTGGTATATCCTCTGGTTCATCTGGATTTTCATCTGGCCAGTCTGGGTCATCATCTGACCAGTCTGGGTCATCTTCTATATCATCATCAGGGGTTTTTGTCTCTTCTGGCTCATCTAGTTCATCTGAACCAAGATTGCCTAAATCTCCTTCTTCTGGCTCATCTGGCTCAGGCTGGTATTCCTGGCCTGTATCATCATCATCACCATCATAATAGCTGTTTCCACTATCTTCATTACTGTATGATTCAAAGTCCTTGTATTCAAGTCCTTCATGAATCTCATTCATAAATGTTTCCCATATAGATAATGGATAAGTTGAACCATATAAATCCGCAAGTGTCTTTGGTGTATCATAGCCAACCCACACTGTTGTAGTATAGTACGGCGTATATCCACAGAACCATCCATCCTTTTTATCACTTGTAGTCCCTGTTTTTCCGGCACATGCCATATTATTGAGTGCATGGCCTGCTGCCGTGCCAGACTTTAAAACACCTGTAAGTATGCTTGTCATCATACGTGCAGCATTTTCTTCATAAACTCTTTTTTCATTGCGGATTTTATTATTATTTACAATTGTATTCCCCTCAGAATCCGTAATTTTTTTAATACAGGTAGGGTCACGGAAAACTCCGTCATTTTCCAGCGTAGAATAGGCAGATGCCATTTCTACTGTTGTAACACCATTAGTAAGGCCTCCAAGGGATGCTGCTGGATAGTAGTCATTATCATCTATCCTGTTAAAGCCCATCTTTAACACATATGACAAACCAACCTTCGGAGTCAGCTCTTCAAATAATCTCCATGCAACAACATTCTTTGAATGTTCAACTGCATAGCGAAGCGGTACCTGGCCAGAATATACACCATTTGAGTTTCTTGGTCCTCCATCAAAATAAGTATCATTAACTATTGAATCTGGTGTATAATTTCTTTCAAGCTGAGGTGTATATACTGCAATTGGTTTAAAAGAACTCCCCGGCTGGCGGTAGCCCTGGAAAGCCCTGTTAAGTGTATATCCAGTTACTGACTTCTGTTTGCGTCCTCCAACTATTGCAACAACATATCCATTTTTATTATCTATACATGTTGCAGCTCCCTGAAGCGTATATACACCGTCTTTTTTTTCTGTAAAAGAAGAAAGTTTTTCATTGACACACTTTTGTAATAATTTCTGTTTCTTCTTATTTAGTGATGTATATACTCTGTATCCGCCTGTATACAATAAAGTATGACATTCATTATACTCTTCGTCATAGTTTTTATTATACTCTTCTTCCTCTTTACTGCTGTCAAACTTATACTTAAATTCAAATCCATTTAACCGCATAAGCTCCTTAACCGCACATCTTACAGCATATGTTGTCATATAGTCCTGTGTTTTTATTGCCTCTGCAGGGTTGAGGACTATAGCTTCATAAGTTGCATCAGTATATTCGGCAGCAGATATAACTTCTGCTTCCAGCATCTGCTCCAGTATGCGCTCTTTTCTTTTATCAGTATTGTCAAAATTGTCGAACGGGTCATATAAAGACGGATTATTTGGTATTGCGCACAGAAAAGCAATCTCTGGCAGCGTAAGTTCAGAAGCAGGCTTGCTGAAATATCCCTTTGCAGCAGCTTCTATCCCATAATAGCCATTGGCAAAATACATAGTATTTATATAAAACTCCAGTATCTGGTTTTTACTGTATTTTTTCTCCATTTCAAAAGCAATAAAGATTTCCCTTATCTTTCTTTCATATGTCTTTGCATTAGTTAAAAATACAAGTTTTGCTGTCTGTTGTGTAATTGTACTGCCGCCACGCTGGATTTTCTCTCCCATTATTTTGCTTTTGACAAGCAATGCCGCCGCCTTAAGCGTTGACAGCAGGTTCACACCGTCATGTTTAAAGAAATCCCTGTCCTCTATTACAATCATGGCATCTTTTACAGTCTGTGGTATCTCATCAAATGTCAGATAATATGAGTCCCTGTCACCTTTCAGTTTCGCAATGACAGAATCGTTCGACGCATAAACCATGCTTGTCTCTGATGAACGGAACGTCTCCTCTGTAGAATGTTTTATAATATCCTGTGCTTCTTTCCTCCACTGGAACAGTTCATTGCCAAATTTAAAATAAAATACTATAAGTCCAGCTAAAATTGCGATTAAAAGCAGCAATAAAAAAATTTTTAAGCCAAGCCAGAATTTTTTATGCTTCTTCTGATTATTTTTATTTTCCTTTTTTATATTCTTTTTTGCAGTTTTAGTACTATTTGCCTGTACACTTACACTGCCTGGTTTTCCCATAAAATTGCCTCCTTCTCTGGATTTAAAGTTCAATATACTCTGATCTGGATAATATCTATAATATCACATTTCATGCCAAAATGCATCTAATCTATGTTTATTAATAAAAAAATAATAATAGTGACATGAATATTTCTAAAACTAACGGGAATACTATCCATGTAATTTGTTTTTCTTATTCATCAATTAAACCGTACTTACATATAATGTGCGTAGAAAAGAGGTAACATATGAAACAGTATCAAAAAAATTTATTAAGAGCGCCAAGAATTTTCTTTCTTATATTTATTTATGCAATATCTTTTTCAATGCTTCTCACAGGAGTAAAATTTTTCCATCCATCTGAAGCAGAGACTCCTTCAAAAATACAGGAGAATATTGCAGACAATATAATCCGGCTGCATGTAATAGCTAATAGTGACACAGAAACTGACCAGTTGCTAAAGCTTAAAGTGCGTGATGGGATAATAGGGCAGCTTCAAGAGTCTATCGCAAATACAGAAGCTGTGTCTGATGCTGAAAGGCTTTTAGCATCACAGGAAAATACTATAAAAAAATCTGCCTTGGATATTGTTGCAGACAATGGGTTTAATTATCCAGTAAGTGTTTCCCTGGAAAAGAAATATTTCCCTGTAAAATCGTATGGAGACCTTGTATTTCCTGCTGGCAATTATAAGGCATTGTGTGTAAAAATAGGAAATGCCAAAGGCAGAAACTGGTGGTGTGTCCTGTTTCCAAGCCTTTGCTTTGTAGATGAAACATATGCTGTAGTTCCCGAAAATTCAAAAGAAAAACTTAAAGCAGCCTTAAGTGATGAAGAATATAAAAGCCTTATAAAACCACCAATGGATACAGAAAACAGCCAGGACAGCCATATTTCTATAGATTCGGCAATTTATGGCTGGCTCTGTGGTAAATATAAAAGTATCTGTTCATAATATATCTGGTATGGTATAATATAGCTATTCTTTTATCATAGCAGAGGATTAAGATATGAATTCAAAAGTACTAGTTACAATCAGGGGTGTGCAGCATGAATTTGAGGAAATATTTGATACAGGTATACAGACAATACAGCAGGGCACTTACAGACAAGTTTCAGGCAAACATATTATAACTTATGAAGAGCCCGCTGGGGAAGCCAGCGTAAGCTCTCAATCTACTATTAAAAATATGTTAAAAATCAGTTCTGGTTCTGTATCAATAACCAAGCACGGGGAAACTGCCATAGACATGCTTTTTAAAGAGGGTTATTACCACTCAGGCATGTACGAAACCCAATTTGGCACACTGCAGGCAGGTTTTATTACCTCAAAACTAAACATAACAGAAACAGCAGATTCTATTGATATACAGATAGACTATGGTCTTGAACTAAATTACAGCCATGTGTCTGACTGTACAGTTTTTATCAACATTCACTCTTTGTAAGCTTTATTTTCCTAAGACATAAAAAACATGTTGGAACAATATAAAGCACTGCACTTAACCATGCCGACTGGTCAGCAAAACAGATTGCCGTAAAACCATAAACCGGCACAAACACTTTGCTGGCCACAATTCTTGCAACCATTTCTACAAATCCTGAAAATATTGCACGGCCAGGATATCCAAGCCCCTGTACACTCATACGGCAGATATTAAGTATACCCAGTGCCCAGTAAAAAAATCCCAGACAACGCAGATACTTTGCAGAAGCAGCCAGAACATCTGTTTCATCTGCACTCATAAAAATTCTTGACAAAAGCCCGCCAAAGAAAATCAGGACTATTCCTGCAAATAAACCATATAAAACGCCTGCAGTAACACCAGTTGACAATCCTTTATTTATGCGTTTAATCTTTCCAGCACCAAGATTCTGGCTGCAAAATGTAGAGACGGCCGTAGCAATTGCATCAAATGGGCACATAACAAATTGTTTAATTCTCATTCCAGCAGTAAATCCTGATACATAGACACTTCCCAGGCCATTATTGGCTGACTGCATCACCATGCTGCCAATAGCAGTAATAGAATACTGCAGTCCCATTGGCACACCCATCGCTATCATATTGAACATTACACTACTATTAATCTTGCGGTCCTGTTCTGATAATTTTAATATTGAAAATTTCTTATGTATATATATATAACATAAAATCCCACTGCATGCCTGTGCTGTAATTGTAGCTGCTGCCGCACCTGCGCATCCCCACTTAAGGATTATTATGCAGAACAAATCAAGCAGTATATTAAGGATAGTAGATATCACAAGAAAGATAAATGGTGTTTTACTATCACCTACTGCACGGAGTATAGCAGATAACAAATTGTAAAGCAGTGTAAATGGTATGCCACAGAAAAGTATTAAAAGGTATTTGTATGCATCCTGGTAAATATCTTCTGTTGTAGAAAGCATATGTAATATTGAAGGGCAAAGAATTACGCATATTACAGTAAGAATAACTGCCACTATGGAAGCCAGCAGGCCAGCATGAAATATGCATGAACGCATGGCATTGTAATTCTTAGCACCAAAACGCTGTGCGATTGGAATACCAAAGCCACAGCAAATGCCAACACAAAAGCCAATTACAAGAAACTGCACACTGGAAGATGCACCAACACCAGCCAGTGCCTTTGTGCCAAGATATCTTCCAACTATTGCAGCATCAACTATATTATATGTCTGCTGGAAAATATTTCCCACAAGAAGAGGCAGCGCGAATTGTAAAATCAATTTTAATGGACTGCCCTCTGTCATGCTTTTTGTCATATAAAATTCATTCCTTATCCTTTTTTACAAACTTTGCTTTAATCTTTTCAGAAAACTTCATTTTCTTTGGCTTAGCTTCAAGACTGGAGCGCAGGCCTTTTACTTCCATAATATAAATACCGCTTACAATAGCACGTACTTCTTTTTTTACAGGTATAAGCCCAAATACCTTATCATCACATAAAAGTGTCATAATCTTTGGTCCTACCTTTGCTTTAACCACAGGAACTTTCTGTCCACGTAAATACTTAGGTGTCTGGTCTATAACTATCTGTGGCAGCCCTGACTCTTTTAACTTCATACGTTTCTTATCAATTATAAGCATTGATACACTTTGTGAAGCAGCCTGCATATCTTTTTGCGTTTGTTCTTGTTTCTTCTGCAGCTTTCTTCCATAAATTCCAAGCGCAATAAGCGCCGCAATGAGCAAAACAAGTATTACAATCAGGACTATTGTAACTACATGTATGCCCAGTACAGGAATAAGCACCATCTTATTACTCATAAGCAACCTCCATAACCCAAAATAATGCAACATTATAATAATATCACATTTTAATATTTATGCAATAAATATTTAAAAACTGCGAAAAATTCCTTTAACACCACTATTATCATATCTCCTGGGCATTTTGCTGGAATTTTTCTAAAATAATCTGCCTCACTATTCCGCTAATTTGTTTTTTCTCCTGTCTGTCCATATTATCCATATAAATAGGAGTACAGTACTCAATAATGACATGCTGGCTATGAATCCATGGAAAATGTTTTTCAAACACTTCATCTGTATTATTTATAGCTACAGGAATCACAGGAGCCTTTGACTTATCTGCAAGCTTAAAACTTGCATCGTGAAATTCCAGCAATCCCTCTCCTTTATTTCTTGTTCCTTCAGGAGCTATATAAATAGAAGTCCCACTTTTTAAAAGTTCAATCCCCTCTGTTATAGTTTTCATTCCCTGCCTTATATCTTTCCGGTCAAGGAACAGGCAGTTCATACACTTCATCCACCATGATATGACTGGCACATTCT
This sequence comes from Lachnoclostridium sp. UBA7122, assembly GCA_002493085.1. Lineage (GTDB taxonomy): Bacteria > Bacillota > Clostridia > Lachnospirales > Lachnospiraceae > Butyribacter. The sequence goes on along the minus strand of DKXQ01000207.1, from coordinate 1,570 downwards.
CAATCTCTTTTTTCGATACATATGCTGTACGCATTGGCGCTGTTATATAACCAACAAGAATATCAAAATATCCCCTGTGGTTATATGTATAAAGCGCAGCGCGGTCATGTAATATATTTTCCCCACCCTTAACAGTCAGCCTTACACCAGATATAAATAAAATTATTTTAAATCCTGTCACTACACATTTCTGTGCAATAACAGCCTTTTTTTCAGGATTTATTCTGCCAATTATCCACTCTGCCGCACACATTGGAACAGTAAAAATACTATATAATACTAAAAATAACGCTACTAAAAATAATCTCATAAAATCCTCCATACTGCTTATTATAATTTAACAGGTGTTTTTGCTGGTTTTCGTGTTTTTGCCGGTTTTTGTGTCTTTACTGGCTTTGGCGTTTTTGTGGGCTTTGGCATTTCTGCCGGTTTTTGTGTTCTTGCTGGTGCTTGTGTTGCTGGCTGCACAGGCTCTGGCGTATCAGAAGGCTCTGGTACAGGAATGGCTGTCTGGCTGGTATATGCAGCCGTCTGTGGTGTTGGCGCTGTAACCATCTCTGGCTCTTCTGGTGCATTAATATCTACATCACTTATAAACTCATCCTCTGGAATTATATCTTCAGTAGTTGTTGTATTATAATATTCTTCCAATGTAATGCTTTTCTTATAGATATATTTTGCAAGATTAACCCCAACATATCTTAAATGCCAGGGTTCATAAGAATAACCTGTCACATCTGACTTTCCTTTAGGATATCTTATAATAAAGCCAAACCTCTGGCAGTTTTTAGCAAGCCATTTCCCTTCCGGGCATGAAGCAAATGACTCATTTATAGCACACTTCACAGTATCACTGGACACATCAATTGCAAGCCCGGTCTGGTGTTCACTGCACCCTGGCTGTGCTGATACCATTCTGGTCTTTTCCTCACCTTGCGTTTTTACATTATTCTCATATATTACTTTCTGTCTTGCATAAGAACGGTATGCAGATACAACCTTTAATTCAAACTTCTTTTTTTTCTTCGCTTCTGCAAACATGCTTTCAATAGCCCTGGCAGCTGCACTTCGCATATAGCTTTTTTCATAAACACCACTATAGCTGTACCTGACATCAGGAATTGTAAGGTCTTCTGGTACATAATCTGCTGGCATTGGATATTCCTCGTTTACAAGAACAGTATAACTTGCCGGGTCAGTATTTATTTTAATTAACTGCATATCTGTAGCAGGCTTCCCTGTATCATCCATATCTCCATCTCCAGAATTGCTGTTATTATTATAGTATTCCCCAGAGTTGTCCAGCGTACCAGAAGAAACATCACTATATTTATCTCCAAAAATATCCTTACGCTGCATTACTACCAGTACCGCCAGTATAGCTAACAATATAACAAGCAATATAACTGCTATACTGATATAATTCCTGTTTTTTTCTGTATGCTCCTGATTCTGTTTATCCTGCATAATACCTATATAACCCTTTGCTAATTAATAAATAATACTTTATAATTATAACACGGATATTAAAAAAAATCTCCCATATTTTTTATTTTCCAAGCGCAGGGTA
>DKXQ01000032.1:2868-7620 GCA_002493085.1 Lachnoclostridium sp. UBA7122 | reverse complement strand
CTGTAAAGCGCTGTTTGTTACTATGAACGGCATAGACCGTGAATAGTAACTATTTATTTCTTAATACAGGGTACTGTTCCCTGTAAAAACTGCAGAAACGGAGAAACAACAGACATGATTTTACAATGCAGCCATATTAATAAAGCTTTTTTAACCAATACAGTTTTAAATGATATTTCTTTTCATATAAATGACAATGAAAAAGCAGCCATTGTTGGCATTAATGGCTCTGGCAAATCCACGCTTATTAAGATTATTGTGAACCAGCTTGATGCTGACAGCGGGGAAGTTATTATACGAAAGGATATTTCCGTGGGATATCTTGCACAGAACCAGGAATATGAATCTGGTAAAACCATTCTTGAGGAAATGCAGGATGCAAAACCTGAAATCACAGAACTGGAAAAACAAATAGATGATTTGTCAGCACAGATGGAAGGCCTGGACAGCAGCAGGCTTGAAGCAGTTATTAAGCAATATGACCAGAAAAGACACCGCTTTGAACAGCTTGGCGGATATTCATATAAAAGTGAAATTACTGGCGTGCTTAAAGGTCTTGGCTTTACAGAAGACGAGTTTAACCAGCCAGTAAAGTCACTGTCTGGTGGTGAAAAGACAAGAGCGGCCCTTGCCAAAATGCTTTTACAAAATCCAGAGCTTATAATACTTGACGAGCCTGCCAACCACCTTGACCTCAGTGCAATACGCTGGCTTGAAGGCTATCTTGCAAGCTACAGAGGAGCTGTGCTTGTTGTTGCGCATGACAGGTATTTCCTTGATAAAATTGTGACAAAAGTTATTGAACTAAGACAGACACACTGCACTGTATTCCAGGGAAATTATACAGAGTATTCCAGAAAGAAAAAAGCTCTTATGGAATCACTTATGAAACAGTATATTAACCAGCAGGCTGATATAAAACATCAGGAAGAAGTTATTGCAAAGCTTAAATCTTTTAACAGGGAAAAATCCATTAAAAGAGCTGAAAGCCGTGAAAAAATGCTTGATAAGATAGAGCGGATAGAAAAACCACAGGAAGAAAGGTCTAAAATGCACCTTTTATTTAAACCACGCATACAAAGCGGCAATGATGTGCTTTCAGTAGAAGAACTATCTAAAAGTTATGGAAACCGCCTGCTGTTTTCTGGTATAAACCTTGACATAAAAAGAGGTGAGCATGTTGCAATAATTGGAGATAATGGGACAGGCAAAACTACGATGCTTAAAATTCTTATGGGCATAGAAACTCCTGACTCATGTAGCAATATAAAATTTGGTACTAATGTACAGGCCGCATACTATGACCAGGAACACCAGGTACTGCACCCTGAAAAGACACTATTTGCAGAAATACAGGATACATACCCTGATATGAATAATACACAGGTACGCAATATGCTGGCTGCTTTCCTTTTTACAGATGATGATGTTTTTAAGCAGATTAAGAATTTAAGTGGTGGTGAGAGAGGACGTGTATCCCTTGCCAAGCTTATGCTTTCGGATGCAAATTTTCTGCTGTTGGATGAGCCGACCAACCACCTTGATATTGATTCCAAAGAAATACTTGAAAATGCAATTAATAATTTTGAAGGAACGGTACTATATGTATCACATGACAGGTATTTTATAAATACTACAGCAACAAGAATCCTTAATTTAACACAGAAACAGATAACCAGCTATGGCGGCAATTATGACTACTATCTTGAAAAAAAGGATGATGTGGAACTGGCACAGTTACATGCTGCTAAAGACACTGTGGCTGTACAGGCAGACAGCCAGGCTGCAGGTAACGGCAAAGCAGACTGGCTGCAGCAGAAAGAAGAACAGGCAAGACTGCGTAAGAAAGAAAGTGAACTAAAAAAGACAGAAGCAGAAATTGAAAAGCTTGAAATGCGCAACGCCAGTATAGATTCAGAGCTTTCAGACCCTGCCAATGGAACTAATTCTGTACTGTTACAAGAACTGTCCAAAGAACATGAAGCTAACAGCTTAAAGCTTGAGAAGCTTATGGAACAGTGGGAGGCACTTTCAGAGTAAGAAAAAGCAGCAGATGTTATAAAAAAACCACCATCTATATGGTTTTTTTAATACTGCTGCCTTTTCTGCGTATATAATTAATATTATATTTCTTTTGCCAGTACGTTTAAAAACATAATATGATACTCTTCATCTAATATAATCCTTGACAGAACATCATTGATATATTTGTCATTTATCATATTTATATGTGTCTTGTACTGGTTTATTGCTGCTTTTTCAGATTCTATATCAGCTAAAACCATTTTATGGACATTCTGCGGAATTGAAATATGTTGTGGTGTCCACATCATATGTTTGCCATTATTTAACTTTACTGTATAATCGATATTTCCCCCAAGTAAAAAAATCATTTCACCAAGTTTCTGCAGATGAACCATTTCTGCCATCGCAATGCCAAGAATTGTTCTGGCAGCAGGGCATCTTTCACACGATAAACGGTTTTCATTATTGATATACTGTGCAATCGCTGACAGTTCTGATACAGCGCCACAATAATCAATGCTTAAAATATTAGCATAAATCAGGTTTTTTCTTTCCGCCTTTATTGGCGGATATGGCAAATCAACCATAACTGGCTTTACATCCATAAAATTACAGTTATTAACCAACTGGTTTGACTTTTCTTCCATTGCTATCTTCCAATGCCATTTTATAATATCTCTATATAATATGACACTGTAGCAATGATATTACAAATATTTTAGCTCTGCAATTCCAAAATTGTAAAACATTTACGTTCTAGTGGTAACATATTACAGGTGTTCCTGCCTGTACTACATCATATATTCTTCTTGCAGCATCTGGCGGAAGGTTTACGCACCCATGTGAACCACTTGTTCTGTATATCTGCCCGCCAAATGAACTTCTCCAGTTTGCATCATGAAGCCCTATATTCATATTAAATGGCATCCAGTATGACACAGGTGTAGAATAATTCTCGCCATTCAGGGTAGCATCCCTTTGTTTGTATGTAATACCATATACCCCAGCCGGTGTGTCAAAACCACGTGCACTGTTGCCTGATACACAGTCTGTTTCTAATACCAGTTCACCGTCTTTATACAAAAACACATGCTGTTCAGTGAGGTTTACCTCCACATAAGTATCACCATAATCAGGTGTTCCATAACGGTCTGCTGTCTGGTAATAACAAGGAGTCCTGCTGCCCTGCTCCCCCTTCCGGATAAGCTTGAACAGTTCTTTTTCCTCTTCTCCTGTATTCATCCACCAGCCATAATCACCGCCAGTTATTGTAATTGTTTTGCCATAACTGGTTTTAAATTCCCTTGAACGGAATATAGTGTCATATTTTTTTCTGAGTGATGCAACAAAGTCTGATATTTTAGTTTTATCAATACTTATTTTTCCTTTTTTTACAGAAATCCACTTATTAATAATGTCGCCATCCAGCACTTCTGTATTATCGCCAAATTCATACTTGATATTTGTACTTGTGTATTTGTTAAGTCTGTCTGCCAGCCTGTTAAGTCTTTTATTATCTGAAAGCACTCTAGGCTTTTTATACAGGCCAGCCTCATCACAGTCAAGGCTTGAGCCAAGGCTTGTCACCATATCTTCTACAGCCTCTATGAGCGCTTTTTTCTTAAGCCTGTTGCCATTAACTTCACTTACTACCTCATAGCCCTTGCCTTTTTTATAATCTGACAAATACGCATTTTTAGGATTTATAAACTCACCCTTCTGCATATTTCTAAGACTATTTACTGCCTCTTCTACCTTTTCAGAATCACATGTTATAAAAGTAGGCCTTCCAGCGTAGACTGCATTGTGCTTTAAAGGCCATTTCCATGCATTCTGTTCTTTTAAGATTTTTGTAAGCTCATCTGTAGAAGATACAGATATGCCAAGGTCGGAACTGGAAAGTGTTTCTTCAAATGCGTTGCCGTTGACATCTTTTTGCACTATCGTAAGTGAATAATCTGCCAGTCCTTTTTCAAAATCTTCTACCTTCATTTTAGAAACATCTGTACCATATACATTTGTTCCCTCAAAAAAATGTGACTGGTAATAAACTACACCTGCAAGATACGCAACTAAAACTGCCAGACATAAAAAAGCAGGAATTAACAAGAACTTTTTAAGAAATTTTCTATTAGTACCGCTGGCTGGTATATCCAGAGAAATATCTGGCATAATGCCAGCCTGTTCAATAGTTGCTGCCTCATTATTAAGTTCATCTTTTATTTTCTTTCCCATATCATCACAGCCCTTTCACTCTTATTATCATGTTAGTATTATAAGCCCTGTACTACACCCAAAAATGCTGGAAGCCATGACTTGCAGTCTGCAAGTATGTATACAAATGGCCTGTCAAGATATACTGTTTTTACTTCTTCATTTATAATAGAAGATGTTTCCATAATAATAACAGCTGTTGCAGCCCCTGCTTTAGTACCTCTCTCATCTACTTCTATAAATGTTTTATGCAGTACATCATCTATATACAGACCTAAGCCATTTTCAGATTTGCCTATGCCAGTAAAATCTGCCACATAAGGATTAAATGCATCAGTAAGTCCCATTTTCTGTAGTGTCTTGCTTAATGAAGCCGAATATTCTGACTTAAACTTTGGAATAGCAGCATTTACCTTTACATTCCTTCTGCCATCAATAAGCTTTTTAAGCTTTTTGCCATCTAACGTTTTAATATAGCTTTCCATATCCACAGGATAACCTCATAAAATTAAA
>DKXQ01000032.1:0-2540 GCA_002493085.1 Lachnoclostridium sp. UBA7122 | reverse complement strand
TTATTTTATGAGGTTATCCTGCCATATCCACGCCTTTTTTTGGCAGAAGGGCTATAAATGCATACTCTGAACCAGCATAGTATTTTACAAAACCTGTTGTATTATCATCCTCAATATATGTATTCTCCTTGGAATACATAAGCTGTACATTATCATTTTGTCCATTTTCCCTTGTAAAAATCCCTTCTCTTATCTCATCTTCACTATAAACTTTTTTCCATTCTGCATCAAATGCCAATGCATTAATAAGATACATCTGTGCATTTTCCTCAATTGTATTAATGATTTTTGGAATCATTCCATCTGTCTTTTCTTTAACCCAGTTATTTATATCATTGAATGTATTGCTGTCAAATGCTGTTTGTTGTATCTGTGCTCCAAATATTTCCTTATTTTTTTCAAGAAAATCCGGGTTAGTGTCAAAACCGCTGCGTATCCAGATAGAATTGGCAACGTCCAGTTTATATTTACTTCCTGAAGGCAGTGATTTATTATAATCCCCTATGTAACTATTGCACTTTTCAAGCGGAAGCCCAAATAATTTTTCAAACTGTGTAAGCGTACCACCCTTTGCGCCATTAGCTGTCATAGTAAGTGCGTTAAACACAGATACAGGAGAAACCATTACATTCTTATCTTTCTGCCATGTATTCTGGAAAAGCACTGAGCCAAAATCTGCAACTGCCTCCCACTCACCAGAACCATCTTGCATAACAACATCCTTTCCATCTGTACTGTCTTTATCAGCAGAAGATTCCAACACATTGACATCACATGTATATGTTTTACCTTTAAGTTTTGCCTGCACTTTTGCCTTACCTGCTTTCTTTCCATAAATAGTAACACTATTTGCTTTCACCTTTTTAAGTGATATTTTGTCTTTTCCCTTTTTAATATTCCATGTTGCTTTTTTATCTGTACCTGACAATTTAAGTACATGGCTCTTTCCCTCTTCAATCTCAATACTTTTGCTGCTCAGTCCAATCTTTTTGCCAGCAGCAGCATTAACAGAAATAAATATAAACACAAATGCTACAAGTGATATAAAGACAAATAAATTGCCCTGATGGGACTTTTTTTTTATAATGTTATTTTCCCTTTGCCTCATAACAGCCAACCCCCTTTTTTTATTATTATATATGCAAAATGTATCTTTTATCCATCATGCCTTATTTTCAAAAAGCTTTACTCCATCTTCCTGTCCATATACAGCAAATCCTTTAAATCCCTGCTGTTCAAGCTTATTAAGAAATTTGCCAAACTTTTTAGGTTTTGCCATTACAGACACCCTGTAATCCTTTCTAAGTTCTTCCGCCAATGAAAGCGCACCAGCATAACTTTCACCATCATAAAAAACAGCAATTAACTTTTTCTGTCCAGGAATTTCATATTTATTTGCCATAAGTATTTCAAATATTCTTTCAAAACCTATAGAAAATCCCGCTGCTGGTATATCTTCATTTAAAAACTTTCCAATGAGGTTATCATAACGCCCGCCGCCGGCAACTGAACCACTATAGCCTTCTGCTGCCACTTCAAATATAGTCCCTGTGTAATAACCCTGTCCTCGTACAAGCGAAGGCTCGAATTCTACAATAACACTTCCATTTGACACTTCTGTGACTGTATCAATTATAATTTTTATGTCCTGCACATACTCTTCTTCACAAATGCCAGAAAGATTACTAAGCATAAGCTTTCCATCTTTAAAAAGTGATAAAAATTTTTCTGATGCGCCTTTGTCAAAGCCGCTATTTGCAAGTTCAGCTTTTATTCCGTCCAGACCTGTCTTATCAAGCTTGTCAAAAATTATTGCAAGCCTTTCAAAATCCGTTTCTTCAAAGCCTGAATATGCAAATATGCTTTTCAAAATCCGCCTGTCATTTATCTTGACCTTATATTTTTTAATCCCTACACGTTCAAGTGCTTTTGCTGTAGTCAGAATAAGTTCTATCTCTGCATTGTGCGATGCATCACCAATAATATCTATATCACACTGCATAAACTCACGCAGCCTCCCCCTCTGCGGGCGCTCAGCACGATATACCCTGTCCATCTGGATTACTTTAAATGGAGACATAAGACTGTTCCTGTTATTGGCATAATAACGTGAAAGCGGAAGCGTAAGGTCATAACGCAGTCCCATATCAGAAAGCGCTGCCTCATCTGCCTCTTCGGCTGAAAGCACAGCAGAAAGCTTCTGTCCCCTTTTTAATACTTTAAATATAAGGTTAAGATTTTCACCACCATCACTTTTATCAAGATTAACGGCATCTTCAAGAACCGGTGTAGTAATCCGGCAAAAACCTGCATCACGGTATGTTTCCAAGATTACACTCTGCAGATAATCACGTATCTGTACCTCCTCTGGAAGATAATCCCTGGTCCCTTTAACTGGTGTTGTTTTCATGATATACCTCCACAATTAAAATAATAAAGATATTATATACCTTATTAGCATTTCTTACAAGAGTATATGGTTTGGAGTTTTTTACTTTATAGAAAGCACTTTCCTATAATAGAGTAGAGAAATAACTGTA
>DKXQ01000082.1 GCA_002493085.1 Lachnoclostridium sp. UBA7122 | reverse complement strand
TGTAAGAACTTTGAAATTGTCATGCCAAAGTCAATATATGACATCATACTTAAAAAGTTGTACAATATATCTAAACTTTCGTATACCCAGGTAAAGTTACACTATCCAAGGTTTATTCTACGCTTGAAACTTACATCAAAAAATGATAAACTGATAATGTCTGTATAAGAGTTAAATTATATATTAGGAGGCAGTGTTTTAGTGGCAAAGATAAAAAGTGTAAAAAAAGCACATACAGTACCATGCAGGGATGCTGTTACAAAAGAAGCTGTCCATGCAGTTTTTTCTGAAAGCCATAGTGCAGTATATAAAGATATAGACATTCATAAAGTAAAATCTGCTAATGTCTTACAAAACAGCGGGGAGAGTGCATACTGTATATACAGCAGTTTTAGTGCTGCGCCTGTGAGAAGAGCTGCTATAGACTGCATCCATACAGATACATCTGGTTATAAAAAGGTAAACCAGAACTTAACTATAGAAGAATTATTTAAAGATATTAAGTAGGAGGAATTCCAAATGATAAGCAAAGTTTCTTATTTTAACACTCTGGATATAAAACCTATAAAAACATATCCGGACAACAGTGGCAGGGAAACTACAATTACAAGTTTTGATAAGGTACTTTCGGACCAGACAGACAGGATTTCCCAAAAAAGTACAAGAAAACAGGAAAAGACAGAAAAGGACAGTAATGGTACAGAAGCAGCAGAAGACACAGGATATAAAGACCCTGTTACAGGGAAAACGGTTATTTATATAGATGTGGCAGAAAAGGAAGATAGTACCAGCAAAGCGGAAAAAGAAAGCAGTACCACTAAAGAAGATAACAGCCAGGTTAAAAAGTCCTCATCAGCAAGTCCACAGTCCACGGCAACATCTGCATCTTCAATGAAGAAGACAAAGTATGATGCATATTTTAAAGAAGCAGCAAAAAAGTATGATGTATCTGAAAGCCTGCTTAAAGCTATAGCAAAGGCGGAATCTGATTTTGATCCAAATTGTCTTTCAAGTGCAGGGGCTATGGGCGTTATGCAGCTTATGCCTGGGACGGCAGAGGAACTTGGTGTTGATGACCCGTATGACCCAGAACAGAACATTATGGGAGGTGCAAAGTGTATTTCACAGAAGTTAAAAGAGTTTAATGGCAATGTCAGGCTGGCGCTTGCCGCATACAATGCAGGAAGCGGTGCAGTCAGGCGCAATGGAGGTGTTCCTTCATATTGCAATACATATGTAAACAGGGTGCTTAGTTATAAAGAAGCATTTGAAACAGCAAATGCAGTAGGATAGAACTATTAACATAATTTGCAGAGCGGAGACTGGCTATGGATAATAAAATCCCACAGGAAAGCATAAATGACAAGGTTGAAAAGAGTATAAGGAAAAAATTCCACAAGGAGCTGTTCAGCAGGTTTGCAAAAGCAATTAATGAGTACAGGCTTCTTGAAGAAGGAGATAAGGTAGCAGTATGTATATCGGGCGGAAAAGATTCTATGCTTATGGCTAAACTTTTCCAGGAACTTAAAAAACATAATAAATTTGATTTCAGTCTTTCATTTCTTGTTATGGACCCAGGATACAATAAAGTGAACAGGGAAGCAATTGAAAATAATGCCAGTATTTTAAATATTCCAGTTACAATATTTGAAACACAGATATTTGACGCTGTTTACGAGATAGAAAAATCACCATGCTATCTTTGTGCACGCATGAGAAGAGGTTATCTTTATAATAATGCAAGAAAACTTGGATGTAATAAAATTGCACTTGGCCACCACTATGATGATGTAATTGAAACGATTCTTATGGGTATGTTGTATGGCGCACAGGTACAGACAATGATGCCAAAGCTTCACAGCACTAATTTTAAGGGAATGGAGCTTATAAGACCTATGTATCTTATAAGAGAGGAAGATATAATTCACTGGAAAGATTATAATAATCTGGACTTTCTGCAGTGTGCATGCAGATTTACAGAAAAGGTACAGGCGTATGGAATTGATATGGGCAGCAGTTCTAAACGTATTGAAGTGAAAAGGCTTATACAAAGGCTTAAAGAAACTAACCCATATATTGAAAGCAATATTTTTAAGAGTGTAGAAAATGTAAATTTAGATACTATAATTGCTTATAAAGAGAATGGTGTAAAGCACAGTTTTCTTGAAAAATATAAACGCAAAGATGGATAAAGGCTTTATTGGCTGTAGTGTATGCACAGGGACAGTTATCATCTGCAAAAAGCAGCATGTAAATTTCTCTGTGCATTTTGGCTTTAAGCCTTGTTGCACAGGCCAGGCCTGGCGCGGTGGAGGAATTTTATGGTTTTACCTGAAATGTTTACAGAAAGAATGGAGAAACTTCTTGGCAGTGAATATAATGCATTTATTTCTTCATTAAATGAAGAAAAGACGTCAGGACTGCGAATAAATACTTTAAAATTAGATATGGCATATGCCAGCCAGCTTCCATTTAAACTGGACAAGATATTATGGGCAGATGAGGGGTTCTATTATAGTGAAGACAGCAGGCCTGGGCAGCATCCTCTTCATGATGCAGGTGCATACTATATACAGGAACCAAGTGCAATGGCTGTTGCCAGCCTTCTTGAACCAGGTGAAGGGGAACTGGTATGTGATTTGTGTGCAGCTCCTGGAGGCAAGAGCACGCATATTGCAGCAAAACTCAAAGGGACAGGCTTACTTGTATCCAATGAAATCTCAGCACAGCGCGCAAGAATATTATCACAGAATATAGAACGGCTTGGTATCTGTAATGCTATTGTATGTAATGAAACACCAGAACGGCTTGCAGCCAGCTTTCCCCAGTATTTTGACAAAATCTTAGTAGATGCGCCATGCTCAGGTGAAGGGATGTTTAGAAAAGACATGGCCGCAATAAAGGAATGGAGCCCGGAGAATGTTAAAATGTGTGCTATGCGCCAGAAGCTTATACTTGGATGTGCTGATGCAATGTTAAAGCCAGGTGGCATAATAGTCTATTCTACATGTACATTTGCTCCTGCAGAAGATGAAGAGATGCTTATATGGTTCTTAAGACAGTATGAAGGGTATAGAGCTGAAGCATGGCAGCATAGCAGGGTGGAGGGCTTTGGCACTGGACAAGAAAGTTTTGTACCAGAAAGCCTTGGAAAGCTTTCTGAGAGGGAAAAAGAGGCACTTGCGTGTGCAATAAGGCTTTGGCCGCACAAAATCCAAGGAGAGGGACACTTTGCAGTACGGCTTAGAAAGCCTGGGACATATGGTATAAATGTTAAATCTGTATCTGTAAGTAATAAGGTTAAACACTATTATGCCAGCAAAAAAGAATTAAAAGAGCTGGAGGTGTTTTTAGGGGCAATATTTATTAAAACAGATATATCAGATTATGCAGAACGTTTAATATTTTTTGGAGATAATCTGTTTCTTGTTCCCCAGTTTTTTAAGCCAGAACTAAATATAAATATAATACGCGCAGGGCTTCATATTGCAGTACGCAAAAAAGGCAGGTTTGAACCAGCACATGCACTGTGCAGGGCAGCCAGGCCTGAAGATGTTAAACAGTACCAGGACTGTGATTATGATACAATATTAAAATTTCTGCATGGTGAAGTAATAAATTGCAATTCTGGCTTTAAAGGATGGGTACTTATAGGGTATAATGGGCTTGGGCTGGGATGGGGAAAAGCACAGGATGGAACTGTGAAAAACCACTATCCAAAAGGGCTTAGAAGATTAAAAATATAAAATAAGGAAAGGATTGAAAATATGAGGGTTGCACTTGGACAGCTAGATATGATATGGGAAAATAAAGAGGCTTCTTTAAAAAAATCAGAGGGCATGGTTAAAGAAGCAGCGGCAGGAAACTCAGATATAATTGTATTTCCAGAGATGTCATTAACCGGTTTTTCAATGTCACTAGATAAAATTGGGGAGGATGCTTCTGCTTCATGGAGTGTTAAGGCAGTGAAAAATCTGGCAGTACAAAATAGTATTGCTATAGGGTTTGGATGGGCAGCACTGCCGGAGGGCGGAAGCAAAAAAGGCAGCAATATGTTTACCATTATAGACAAAAATGGAAATACAACTGCAGAGTATAAAAAGATACAGCCATTTACCCTGGGTGGTGAAAGTGATGTGTATGAAGGCGGCAGCAGTATAGTGACAGTACCATTTATGGGGCATACAGCCAGCCTGTTTATATGTTACGACCTGCGTTTTCCAGAACTTTTCCAGATTGCATCTGGCAAAGCTGATATAATATTTGTAATTGCTAACTGGCCAGCAGTAAGGAGTGCACACTGGACAACACTCCTCAGGGCAAGGGCAATAGAAACACAGTCTTATATTGTGGGAGTGAATTGTTATGGTTTCCGTGATAATACAGACTACAGCGGAGATAGTATGGCAATAGATTCTATAGGAAATATACTTGGGCAGATTTCAGGCAGGGAAGGAGTTCTTATATGTGATATTGATGACAGGGCATGGAGCCTTAGAAATAAATTTAATACCAGAAAAGACAGAAAAACAGATTTTTATATAAAAGAATATCTTAAAAAATAAATATAATACTGTTGGTTTTGTTGATGGGGGATATTATGAAACAATATGAATTTTCTATAAGGATTGCGCAGATTCACCATTTGCTGGATGAACACAAATATAAAAAGGCGCTGGCTGTAGTGAGGACAATTGATTTAAAACAGGTAAAAAGTCTTAGTGACCTTAGTGTTATTGCAGACGTTTTTGCAAAAACAGAACAGTTTGATTCAGCAAAGGATACTTATCTCAAAATATATAATAAATCAAAAACAAGACGTATTTTACACAGGCTTATTTATATTTCTATCCGCACTAAGGATATTGACGAAGCTGAAGATTATTATCAGGAATTTATACAAATGAATCCCAGCCCGCGTGATATAATTACAACAAGGTACAGAATAGATAAGGCTGCTGGTGTTCCTATTGGAAGACTGATTGAAATACTTGAGGAACTTAAAGAGGAAGAATATATAGAGGAATGGGCTTATGAGCTTGCAAAACTGTATCATAAAGCCGGAAGGCTGGAGGAGTGCCGCAGGGAGTGTGAAGACATAAAACTCTGGTTTGGGCATGGGGAGATAGTTGAACGGGCTAAAAAGCTTATAAATTGTATTGATGATAAAGAAGCATTGCCTTATATTGATGATAAAGATTATACACTTGATAAAGGTGAACCAAATCCTGATGATACTGGTTCTTTGCCAAACCTGGATGAATATCTCCAGAGAAAGTCCCAGAAAGATGAAAAACAGACATATACTGCTGCTCTAGAAGAAAAAAGACAAGAGCCAGATATGGAATGGATAGAAGATAAAGAACAGGAAAGCAGGCAAACTAAAACATTAAATAATGACAGGAATGATGAAAACATGCATGAACAGGATGATTTTATAGATGATTATGACGAGGATGATTTTGATATAGATGCAGGTTTAGGAAAACTCGCAAGGAAATTGACAGGTTTGTTCAGGTTTGGAAACAAAAAGAATAATAACAATAATTATACAAATAAAAGCAGGGATATACAAGATAATAAAAGGAATAGTAATAGTGATAACAGCAAAGAAGAAAACGATAAAGACAGACGTAGTATATCCAACAGTGGAAGCGATGGCTTAGATATAAAAATATCAATTAATAATGAATTATATAATAAAACACTTGAGAATAAAAATATTCAGAATAAGGATGATATAGAAGAAATCCAGGAAAAAGAATCTCTTAATGAAGCATGTACTAGTGAAAATAATACAGACATAATACAGCAGAACCCTGTAGTGCCTGTCTATTCACAGTCAGGCATGGGGATTACACAAGACCTTTCAAGAGAGATATCTGCAATATATGAAGCTGAACATGGAGGACAGGCAAAGGAAAGAACTGTTAAAACACCTGGCGGGCGCAGGCCTCTTAAGAGAGATGCTACTAAAGTAATAGAGCGTATGACTAAGGCAGTTAAGAGTGATGAAAGCAAAAGCATACAGCCAGCTGGCACAGATGATGCAGATATAGATATAAGCAGCCCAAAACATCAAAAAGACCTGGAAGCAGAGGCAAAGGAAGCTGAAGAAGCAAGACTTAAGCAGGAAGCAGAGGCAAAAGAATCTGAAGAAGCAAGACTTAGGCAGGAGGCAGAGGCAAAAGAATCTGAAGAAGCAAAACTTAGGCAGGAAGCAGAGGCAAAGGAAGCTGAAGAAGCAAGACTTAGGCAGGAGGCAGAGGCAAAGGAAGCTGAAGAAGCAAGACTTAGACAGGAAGCAGAGGCAGATGAAATAGTGATGGAAGAACAGACAAATAAGGCAGAGGAAGCTGCCAGGTTAATAGAAAAGGAAGCACAGGCAATAGTTGAGGAGGCCCGGAGAAAAGCAGAGGAGGCACAAAGGATACTTGAGGAGGCAGAAAGAAAGCGTGCAGAGGTCCAGGCGGCCCTCTTATCTAATAACAAAGAAAAAGCAAAAACAGATAACATAAAGATAGATGAAACAGATGAAGAACCAGAAGAAAGCATACCAGAAGATATTGACAGGGACAGTGGGTGGTATGAAGACGAAAACTGTGATGATGAATTCTATGATGATGCAGAATATGGGGATGATGAGGATATATTAGATTTTGACAGCAAGGGGCTTTCAGATGCGGATTTGCCAACTACAAGAGCCCTGCACACTTCATTTGATGATATACTTACCCTGATTGGAGGCGAACAGGACCCATCACATTTTGTCTTTGTAGGTAATAATTCAAATCTAATAGTAGGGCTTTCTAAAAGAATTGTAAAAGTGATGAAAGAAACAGGTTATATGAGCACTGGGCGTATTGCTAAGATAAGCGCAAAGAAATTAAACCAGATGGATTTAAGCGGATTTAAAAGCCAGCTTAAAGGTAACTGCCTGCTTATTCATGAAGCTGCTGAATTAATGGTTCCTACAATTGCAAGCGTATTTGAAATAATGGATGAATTTTATGGTGATTTTGTTGTTATTTTAGCAGATGATGGCAATACTTTAGACCAGTTATTTAAATTTACACCTACACTTGCAAAGCGTTTTAAGTACATAATAGATATAAGCGGTTATACAGAAGCAGACTGTGAATAGATAAGGAATAAGGAAAGGAATGAAAAATATGGTTACAGGCAATGTAGTAAATGTTATTGGGCATAAAAATCCTGATACAGATTCAGTTTGTTCTGCGATTGCATATGCAGAACTGAAATGTAAAATAACGGGTAAAAAATATGCTGCAAAATGCGCAGGCCAGATTAATGCAGAAACGGATTTTGTACTAAAGCGTTTTGGTGTGCCTGTGCCTGGATATGTAAGAGATGTCAGGACACAGGTTATTGATATTGATGTTGAGCGGGTACAGGGTGTTGATGAAGATATTTCTATAAAAAAAGCATGGGAAATAATTAAAACAAATATGCTCCAGACCCTTCCAATCGTTAATAGCGCTAAAAAACTTATAGGGCTTTTAACAATCCAGGATATAGCTAAATCATATATGGATGTATATGACAGCAGAATTATTGCTACTGCACGGACTCCGTTCAGCAATATTATACAGACACTTGAAGGTAAGATGTTATATGGCAATCCAGACGAGAGAGTGGAATCTGGCAAGTGCCTTATCGCTGCGGCAAATCCAGACCTTATGGAAAACTATATTGAAAAAGGGGATATAGTAATACTTGGAAACAGATATGAGTCACAGCTCTGTGCTATTGAGATGGATGCAAAATGCATAATAGTATGTGACGGTTCAATGGTATCATTGACTATTAACAGGCTTGCACAGAATAAAGGGTGTTTTATAATAAAAACACCTTTTGATACATTTACAGCTTCACGTCTGATTAACCAGAGCATACCAATTAAGTTCTTTATGAAAAGTGAAAACCTGCTGACATTTGGACTTGGAGAGTTTGTAGATGACATACGCGAAGTAATGGCAAAAAAAAGATACAGGGATTTCCCTATACTTGATTTAAATGGTAACTACTTTGGCATGATATCACGCCGGAGCCTGCTTGGCGCACGTAAAAAGAAACTTATTCTGGTAGACCACAACGAACCTTCACAGTCAGTAGACGGAATTGAAGAAGCAGAACTTCTTGAAATTATAGACCACCACAGGATAGGTTCAATAGAAACGATGGCTCCTGTATTTTTTAGAAACCAGCCACTTGGGTGCACAGCAACAATAATTTACCAGATGTATTGTGAGGCTGGCGTAAAAATTCCAAAAAATATAGCAGGGCTGTTATGTTCAGCAATATTATCTGACACTCTTATGTACCGTTCACCAACATGTACGGAAACAGATAAAAGGGCAGCAGAAGAACTTGCAGCAATAGCAGGGATAGATGCAGAACAGTATGCTTTAGAAATGTTTGAAACAGGAAGCAATCTGTCATCGAAATCACCAGAAGAAATATTCTATCAGGACTTTAAGAAGTTTGATGTCGGTGAGAAAAAATTTGGTGTCGGGCAGATTACATCAATGATACATTCAGAGTTTGATGCTATAAAAGCCAAACTTATGCCTTATATGCAGAAAATACTGCCAGACCTTGGCATTTCAATGATTTTCTTTATGCTTACTGATATAATGCAGGAGAGCACAGAACTTTTATATGCAGGTGCTGGCGCTAAAGACCTGGCAGAGGCTGCTTTTCACAAAAACGGAGGGGATGACAGCATAGTTCTGGAAAATATTGTTTCCCGCAAAAAACAGATTATACCAGCTATGATGACTGAGCTTCAGGATGAAACATGAAACTTATGTAAAACATAATTGGAGGATGAAATGATAAAAAACATTATTTTTGATATTGGTGATGTGTTATTAGAATACAGGTGGCATGATATGCTTACTGATTATGGACTTACAGATGAAGAGGCAGAAAAAGTAGGAAGACTTATGTTTGATGATGAGTTGTGGCATGAGTTTGACCTTGCTGTGATGACACACAGCGAAATAGTAAATAAGTATATGGAAAACTATCCAGAATATGCAGATACTATGCAGTGGTTTATGACACATGGCGAATTTATGCATGTAAAACGTGAAGATGTATGGGAAAAGGTACATAAATTAAAAGAAAAGGGGTATGGAATATACATCCTTTCAAACTATTCAGAGGAATTATTCAGAAAACACACAAGTGATGCGCCTTTTATCGGGCTTGCAGATGGAATAGTGGTTTCATACCAGATACATCTGACAAAACCTGATGAAAAGATTTACAGATACCTGCTTGACAAATACAGTCTTAAGGCTGAAGAATGCATTTTCTTTGATGACAGGCAGGAAAATACAGAAGGTGCAAGAAAGCTTGGCATAAATGCAATAACAGTTACATCAAGGGAATTTCTTTTAGAAGAACTGGATAAATTATTGTAAGTATACACATACTAAAAGCAGAATTGTATATAACAGGAAAATGGCATATATAAAGGAGGAAAAGATATGGAACTGGTAATAAAATCAGATAACTTTGAAGAAAAAGTAATTAAAAGCAGCAAGCCTGTACTTGTTGACTTCTGGGCTACGTGGTGTGGACCATGCCAGATGCAGGGGCCTGTAATTGAACAGCTTGCAGATGAAGCTAAGGATTTTTATGTAGGCAAAGTAAACGTAGATGAAGAACCAGACTTGCAGATGAGATATGGGATTTCATCAATTCCATCACTGCTTATCTTTAACAATGGAGAATGTGTTAAAACACTTGTAGGATTCCATACAAAAGAACAGATTTTGAATGAAATGTCAGGAATTATAAAATAAGGAAAAGCACGGACTTGCCGGGTGACGCATAGAATAAATATAAAAGAATTTGAGGTGTCACCGGTGCAGTCTTTTCCGAAACCTTTGAGTGCAAAAGAAGAAAAAGAGTGCATTGTAAAGTGCAGGTCAGGAGACCGTGGGGCAAGAGACTGTCTGATTGAAAGAAATCTTAGACTCGTAGCGTTTATTGCAAAAAAGTATAATGTGGGCGATAAAGATATGGATGACCTTATATCCATAGGAACAATAGGCCTGATAAAGGGAATTGACAGCTTTGATGAAACAAAAAATATAAGGCTTGCTACATATGCAGCGAGATGCATAGAGAAACCATTACAACAGACTGGCAGCATTTGGGAGACCAAAGCTGCCCCATGTTAATATTCTATTTTTTCCAGCATTTCATCAAAATATTTCCTGTATTTTTTTTCTTCTTCTGCCAAAAAAGCACCCATTACCGCAATTACAGTTTCATGTTTCTGTGCATGTTCTATTTTTAAATTTATACCCATTATTCCTTCTTTTCCTTCTACATTTATTTTATAATAGGTTTTCAAATGTTTTTTTCCTATTTTGTTGTAAATAACTTTCCCAGGATAAAGATTGTTAAAATATTGTATTAAAAGTTTGCTTACTTCTTCTGGTGTATAAGATTTATCAATATTAAATACTGTTGTTATAATTTGTCCAGTGTCTCCAATATCTGAACTAAAATAAACAAAAATATTCTCTTCCGTTTCTTTTTTATATGAATAATGGAAACCCTGCGGATAGTAAAAAACTATATTCCTGCCATCTACTATGTACTTCTGGTATTTTTGTTCTGGTTTTGTCTTTTGTTCTTTTATCTGTTTTATTTCTGCAGAAGGCATACTGTCTTTTTTATGTGAAATAATTCCGGTTTTAATCAATATTCCTGCACATAGTAATATAAAAAAAGCAGTATCTGCTACGAATAGTTTTGTATTTTTATGGATATGCCAGGCAAAATTTCCAGATTTTTTATGTGACAGATACCAGTCTATATCTTTTATAAGTTTATGTACATTCTGGTATCTTTTTTTCCAGTCAAGGTTACAGCATTTTGCAATAATATAAGCACATTTTGTATCAGGTACTTTTTCTTCATCTGGTGTTTTGCCTGTCACCATTTCATTAAAAATAACTCCCGCTGCAAATATGTCTGTCGCTGGCATACTCTGTGCAAAACCATATTGTTCTGGCGCTGCATACTGTTCAATGCCCATAAGAACAGTATCTTCTAATGCACCATCACGGTACTGCCTTTGTGCTGCACTTTCTGCTAACCTGGCTTCTTTAGGTTTTTCACATTCATGCTCTTTATCATAAACAAGCAGGATATTAGCAGGACAAAGTTCTCTGTATATAATTTTATTATTATGAAGTTTATCCAGAGCTATACAAACCAGTTTTATAATAGCAGCCGCCTGGTAACTTTGAATACATCCGTTTTTATATTCATATTCTTCTAATGTAATTACTTTCTCTTCATTAATAGTTCCACTGTTTTGCATAATCTTTTGCCTGCTCCTCTTTTTTTAATGTTATACTCTTATCATCATAATATAATGTAATATATCTGTCATCTATATTCTGTAGTAAACAGCTCTGACGAGTAAATAT
>DKXQ01000087.1:7822-11852 GCA_002493085.1 Lachnoclostridium sp. UBA7122 | reverse complement strand
TATTTCCAAAAGACTAATTGAAGAAACGAACATATGTACTTGCAATGGAAACTGGTTCGTGATATCCTATTTATATTCATGAAACGAAAGGATGTTGTAAACAGATATGGCTAAACATGACGAGGTTATAAAATATATTAAGATAAGAAAGGCATCTGAGCACAATCTTAAAAGCATAGATATAGATATTCCACGTGACAGTTTTGTTGTACTTACAGGGCTTAGCGGTTCTGGCAAATCATCACTTGCCTTTGATACTATATATGCAGAAGGTCAGAGAAGGTATATGGAATCTTTGTCCTCTTATGCAAGACAGTTTCTTGGTCTTATGGAAAAGCCAAGTGTTGAAAGCATTGAAGGGCTTCCCCCTGCGATATCCATTGACCAAAAGTCCACTAACAGAAATCCACGCTCTACGGTTGGTACAGTGACAGAGATTTATGATTATTTTAGGCTGCTTTATGCAAGAGTTGGCGTGCCTCACTGTCCTAAATGCGGCAAAGAGATTAAGAAGCAGACTGTTGACCAGATAGTAGATGAAGTTATGTCTCTGCCTGAAAGAACGAAAATACAGCTTTTAGCTCCTGTTGTAAGAGGGAGGAAGGGACAACATACTAAAGTTTTTGAAAGTGCAAGGAAAAGTGGCTATGTCAGGGTTGTTGCTGATGGCAATGTATATGACCTTTCAGAGGATATTGTCCTTGATAAGAATAAAAAACACAATATTGAAATAATGGTTGACAGGTTAATAGTGCGTGAAGGCATTGAAAAAAGGCTTACGGATTCAATAGAAAGCGTAATGCGCCTGTCAGATGGTCTTCTTATAGTTGATATACCTGGTGAAAGGCAGATTAATTTCAGTCAGAGCTTTTCATGTGCAGACTGTGGCATAAGCATTGATGAGATTGAACCAAGAATATTTTCATTTAATAACCCCTTTGGCGCATGTGAAGTATGCCATGGTATAGGTTATAAAATGGAGTTTGACGAAGAGCTTATACTTCCCAATCCATCTTTAAGTATTGCTGAGGGTGCTCTTGTTGTCAATGGATGGCAGTCTGTAACTGATAAGACAAGCTTTTCAAGGTGTCTTTTAGATGCACTTGCAGATGCATATGGGTTTGATTTAAATACGCCATATAATGAACTTCCAAAAGACATTCAGGATATGATAATGCATGGAACTAATGGAAAAGAAGTAAAAGTTCACTATAAAGGACAGCGTGGTGAAGGTGTATATGATGTTGCATTTGAGGGTGTTATTAAAAATGTTGAACGCAGATATAGGGAAACTGCTTCTGATACATCTAAAAGAGAATACGAAACATTTATGCGCATAACTCCATGTAAATCATGTGGCGGAAAAAGGCTTAAAAAAGAAGCACTTGCCGTTACAATAGCGGATAAGAACATCGCAGAAGTGACAGAGATGTCAATATGTGACCTTATGGCTTTTCTTGAAAATCTGCCGCTTAGTGAAAAACAGTTACAAATTGGCAAGGTGGTGCTTAAAGAGATACGTTCAAGGGTACGCTTTTTAATGGATGTTGGACTTGAATACCTTTCTTTATCACGTTATACAGCAAGTCTTTCAGGTGGAGAAGCACAGCGCATACGCCTTGCTACGCAGATTGGTTCTGGACTTGTAGGCGTGGCATATATACTTGATGAACCAAGTATCGGTCTGCACCAGCGTGACAATGACAAGCTGCTTAAAACCCTTAATAAGCTTAAAGACCTTGGCAATACACTTATAGTTGTGGAGCATGACGAGGACACGATGTTTGCTGCTGATTATATAGTTGATATAGGTCCTGGGGCTGGTGCGCATGGTGGAGAAGTAATAGCTAAAGGAACGGCACAAGACATAATGAATACGCCTGATTCAATTACTGGTGCTTATCTTAGTGGCAAAAAAAGCATTCCTGTGCCACAAGAGAGAAGAAAGCCTGTAGGTTTTATAACCGTAAAGGGTGCGAAAGAAAACAACCTTAAAAATATAGAAGTGTCATTTCCTATAGGTGTTATGACTTGTGTTACAGGGGTTTCAGGTTCTGGCAAAAGCTCTCTTGTCAATGAGATATTGTATAAATACCTTGCCAAAAAACTTAACCATGCAAGATGTATACCAGGTTTATGTAAAAGTGTAGAAGGAATAGAAAAGCTTGACAAAGTTATAAATATAGACCAATCGCCTATAGGCAGGACACCACGTTCAAATCCTGCAACGTATACAGGTGTATTTGACATGATAAGAGATATATTTGCCTCTACTCCTGACGCTAAAATGAAGGGGTATAAAAAAGGCAGATTTAGCTTTAATGTCAAAGGAGGAAGATGCGAAGCGTGCAGGGGTGATGGAATTATTAAAATAGAGATGAATTTTTTGCCAGATGTCTATGTACCATGTGAAGTATGTAAAGGAAAGAGATATAACAGAGAAACTCTTGATGTAAAATATAAAGGCAAAAGTATATATGATGTACTTGATATGACTGTTGAAGAAGCAGTAACTTTTTTTGAAAATATTCCAAGTATACTCAATAAAATGAAGACATTATATGATGTAGGACTTTCATATATCAAGCTTGGACAGCCTTCCACCACGTTGTCAGGCGGAGAGGCACAGCGTGTAAAACTTGCAACGGAACTTAGCAGGAGAAGCACAGGAAAGACTGTCTATATTCTTGATGAGCCTACAACGGGGCTTCATTTTGCTGATGTCCATAAACTTGTAGATATATTAAGAAGACTTACAGAAGGGGGCAATACTGTAATTGTTATTGAACATAACCTCGATGTTATAAAGACAGCTGACTATATAATAGACTTAGGACCTGAAGGCGGCGAAAATGGTGGAACAGTAATTGCCACAGGGACACCAGAAGAAGTAGCAAAGATTAAAAAGTCGTACACAGGGCATTATATAAAGAAAATGTTGGAAAAGAATATAGTAAACTGATTGGAAAAATGAGATGTAATAATTAAAAAATGGGTAAAAAATTATCAGAAATGAGTTTGGAAGAATTATGGCAACTGTTTCCTATCTTCTTGACAGAACATAAAAATTTCTGGAAAGATTGGTATACAGAGGAAGAAGCTTTATTAAGACCACTATTTAATCAAACAGTGAGAATAAACCATATAGGAAGTACAGCTATTCGTTCTATATGGGCAAAACCTATTATTGATATTCTTGTAGAAGTTCCAAGAGGATGTAACTTGTCAAATATCAAAAATTTATTAGTAGATAAAAGCTATATTTGCATGAGCCAGAGTAATAATAGAATTTCCTTCAATAAAGGATATACGGAATATGGATGTGCTGATAAGGTTTTTCATTTGCATTTAAGATATATTGGAGATAACGATGAGTTATATTTTCGGGATTATCTTATTGAACATGCTCATGTTGCTGCCCAATATGAGAAGATGAAGTTAAAGCTTTGGAAAGAATATGAGCATGACAGAGATGCTTACACAGATGCAAAGACAGAATTTATAAGAAAGTGGACATCCAAAGCGAAAAAAATCTATTACGGCAGATACTAACAAATAGAAATTTTACTGTTATCTTGCATAAGCCACTACCTTTTTATAAATATTAGGCTTGTCATTATTTATAGTCAGTTGTAGTCTTTTAAACACCACTTTACAAGTTTTTTAAAAAATAAATGACGCACAAGGTTCTTTCATGTTATAATAAATTTGTAAAATCCTAACGAAAGAGGTGACCTTGTACGTCAAATTTATTATACAACAAAAATACAGTAATTGGCAAACTTTTTTATCATTTTTCTTTTTATTTTATCAGTATACCGATGCCAACAGCAAAATCACTGTGTCTTCTGCTAATTTCCATCCTAGCATTAGAAAATGCTGATTCCATACGCTCTCTTTACAGGCATTTCATTTCAAAAATTACACAAAAATCTCTCAATGCCTTTTATTATGCTTGTTCCTATGCAAAAGTGGATTATTCAGAATTTATGTGTACTACTGTCAAAATGGCTTTGAAAATCATTCCTAA
>DKXQ01000087.1:0-7441 GCA_002493085.1 Lachnoclostridium sp. UBA7122 | reverse complement strand
AAATGGGCATTGCTTTGTAAGTCTAATGCTTTGTGTGCCTGTATGGAAAAATAGGAAAATATCCTACCTTTCAATACCACTTGGTTACAAAATGTGGGACAAAACAAAATCAAAAATACTGTTAGCTGCTGAAATGGTACGTCATGTAATGCCACAGCTTTCTGAACAAAAAAATGTTATACTTATGTTTGACAGTTGGTATGCTAAAAAGGCTCTCATCTGTGTTGCTGACGAATTTTCTAATCTTGACATTATCTGTGCTGCAAGAGTGGATTCTGTCATATATGACATTGCACCAAAACGTACAGGAAAAGCAGGACGTCCTAGAAAACATGGTGAACGTCTATCTGCAAAAAAAGATTTTGTCCTATCCAATGAAAAAATTAATGGTTACTTTACTGGTGTACGCATAGTACTTACAAATATATTTGGAAACCACATGGTGCACGCATATGTAACATCCACTCTTAGGGAAGGTGGCACAAGGCGTTTGTTTTTCAGCACTATATCACCATCATGTATTACTTTTGCATATGCATGGTATGAAAGTGCGCCACTGAACCAGACTGGAAGTGAATGGTCTAACTATGTTCCATTGTTTTTATACAAAATACGCTGGAATATAGAAACAAGTTATTATGAACAAAAAACATTTTGGTCTCTGTGCCATTACATGGTACGTAGTGTAAAAGGCATAGAAATGATGGTAAATTTAATAAATGTAGCATATTGTTCAATGAAACTGCTCCCATATACAGATAAAGAATTTGAAAAATACCAAACACAAAGTGTCCAGGAGTTTCGTTTTTCCATAAGTGAACAAATAAAGTAAAACGTGCAGGAAAAGTTAAAACTTCTATTTCTTGGAAAAGGGTTCTATCTTAAGAACTAATGTAAAACAAAAAGGTAAAAAAACTTATTACTATAAAATAAGGGCGTATGTAAATGATGCCAACTAAAAACGTGTATATGGAAACTTTAGTAAAAGTCTTGTAGCAAAACACTAATTTTCAAAAATGCAGAGATATTACACAAATTATGGCAAGTCAAACAAATATTGACTTGCCATAATTATATTCACCTAATTTTTCTTCTACAGTAATCATCTCCTGCTGCTGCTCCTACTTTATACCATTTATTGGCGTTTTCTATATCATTCATTGCACTGTACAAATCAGCTAAATTTCTTATTGCATCTTCATGTTTCTGGTCTGCTGCCTTTGTAAGCCACTGTACTGCTTTTTTAAAATCAATTTCAACACCATCACCAAACCAGTATTTCATGCCAAGTATACACTGCGCTGTGGGAAGCCCCTGTTCTGCCATATCTTTATATATATTAAATGCTTTTTCTTTAGCGCCTTCTATCTCTGGTGGATTCTGGTCATAGAGTCTGCCCAGTTCAAAGAAAGCACGTTTATAACCGTTGTCAGCGGATTCTGAATACCACTTCGCAGCTTCATTATAGTCAAGGTGATTACTATCTTTTTCTGCATAATAATCACCCATTTCACACTGGCTTGATGCATTTCCCTGAAAAGCTTTCTTTAAGACACGTTTTTTTCTGATATTCATTAACTTATAATACCTTGCGTCTTCAATTTTAGGTTTAGCCAAAACAGGTTCTGGTTTCTGTTTATTTTCTACAGAGTTTGATTTGTTTTTCTTGGCGGAAATAGATGCTTTTTTTCTGTTACTTTCCCTACCAGATGCTTTTGGGGGGTCAACATTGTAATAACTGTCATCTCTTACCATATCTTCATCATCACTTGCCACACTATTTTTTGTAGTATTTGCCGATAAATTTGTATCTGATTCCATATATTCTGAAACATCTAGCTTTTTATTATTGTTAATTATATGTAGCTGACCTATTATGTCATTTTGACCTTTTCTCTCTAAAGCAGTTTTTTCGTGGAACATAGCTTTTTCATCATCTGTAGCTTCCCATCTGCGAACAATATCAAGACGAAACCTCCAGCCAAATGCAAACATAAGACTCTCTACAACCATAACTGCATATTTTTCAGCCACAGCGCCTACAAGCAAATTAACCGATTTTTCTATAAGCACACGTTTTCGCCACTGCTCTCTTTTATTACATTCAAAAAATGCAGATACAATATTTTTATCATAAGCAAGCTTTAAAAGTAGCACTTCATTATCCACATTGCTGTATGCGCTGGAATACTTTTGAAGAAATGTCTTTTCATTCTGCAATATGCTTTCATTGCCATCTATAAGTTTACTAATGTGTATTAGCAGTGAATGAGGATATACAGGTTCAATTATGACTGTGTTATTCATATTACTCTCCAAATATATGCCCAGTGTTAAAATCTATTACTGTACCATTTTCAATATGGTCTCTTTGCCGCTATTTGCCTGTGCAGCCATTGAAATACCAGCCTGCTCAATAATATTTGCAGTTGATATTATAACCATCTCATCCGCTAAGTTGGCATCACGTATAAGTGATTCAGAAGACTGTGTATTCTCAGACGAGTTTGTATTGTTAGAATATGCGTGGTCAAGCCTGTTAGATATTGCACCCATCTTAGAACGCTCATTATCAACCTTATCTATTGCACGGTCAACAAGAGCTATTGATTCTGTAGCTACTTTATTGTCTGATACATCAACACCCCTTGTTTCAAGTACTTCTGTACTAAGCATTGGCAGTTTTACAGAAATGATATGTGATGTATCTGCTCCTACCTGTAATGCAATACCTCCATTATTTTCACTATTATCACTATTACCAATGTCGTCTTCTTCTGTTTCAGAACTACCTGAGCCGCCTCTTAAAAGCTTCATTGTGTTAAACTCTGTTTCACTAGTTATTCTGTCTATCTCATTATTAAGGGCATCTATTTCCATCTGTATGCTTTCTCTATCTTCCGCAACATTTGTATCATTAGCGCCCTGTACACAGAGTTCTCTCATTCTATGCAATATCAGATGTAATTCATTCATGCCAGCATCGGCAGTTGCTATCATGTTTTGTCCATCTTGCGAATTTTTACTTGCCTGATTCAGACCTCTTATCTGACCTCTCATTGATTCTGAAACTGTGAGACCAGATGCATTATCTGCTGCCTTATTTAATTTGTATCCACTAGCAAGTTTTTCTATAGAATTTCTCTTATTTTTGTCTGTTATATTTAACTGCCTTGCGACATATCTGCCAGGCGTATTTTCAATTTCTACAACCATGTAATTTACCTCCTTGAATAAAAGCATCCATTCTTTTATATAATACCTCTTATATTATATCGGCTATTTAAAAAACATAATTATAGTTTTGTCCATTTTATTTGTAATCTTGTACATGTGACTCTATATCAGCAAAGAGTTTAAGCCTTAAATTCTTTATATATTCTACTGCTTCTTCTACAGAGACCATTGTTTTAATAGACTTATCTCTTGTTGTAATTTCTACAGAAGATTCTTTTAAATTACGGGGGCTTATAATTACACGTATTGGCACACCGATAAGGTCTGCATCAGAGAACATTACACCTGGTCTTACTTGTCTGTCATCATAGAGAGCCTCTATTCCAATATCTGTTAAATCCTTATATAGTTTATCTGCCACCTGTTTTGTGTCTTCATCATCTGCACGTAGACAACATATTTGTACTTCCCAAGGTGCAATCGAAATTGGCCATATTGGTCCATATTCATCATGGTGCACTTCACATACAGACGCAGCAAGTCGTCCAACACCTATACCATAACACCCCATTATTGGGTAATGGCTTTCTCCATTTTCATCTGTATACTGCATATTCATAGTTTCTGTGTATTTTGTGCCGAGCTGGAAGATATTGCCAACTTCTATTCCACGCTTAATCGTTATAGCTGATTTTTTACAGCATGGGCATATGCCACCTTCTTTTATCTTAGAAATATCAACATAATTTACATTTTCTAAATCCCTTTCAAGGTCAAGTCCTGTATAGTGATATCCTTCTTTATTAGCTCCTGCTACGATGTTTCCAATACCTTTTAATGACACATCAATATAAAATTCTACCTCATTTGAGATGCCATAAGGTCCTATATAACCAGCTACAAGACAGTCATCTGCCGTTATCTCAGCAGTGTGAATTTCTCCTCCTACCAGATTTCTTAACTTTGTTTCATTTACTTCATAATCACCACGCACAAATGCAACTACAAACTTATCATCAATATTTTTCTGATATACTACTGCCTTACATGAAGTTTTTACATCACTTTTAAGGAAAGCACAAACATCTTCAATAGTTTTACAATTTGGAGTTTCTACACATAAAAGTTTATCACTGTCAGCTTTAGTATTTTCAACTATATTTTCAGCAGCTTCCATATTAGAGCTGTAATCACATTCATTACACATAACTATTGAATCTTCACCTACAGGTGTTAAAAGCATATATTCATGTGAAACACTGCCGCCCATTATACCTGAATCAGATTTTACAGTTACAACTTCAGGCACGCCGACTTTCTGAAAAATACGATTATATGCCTGAAAACATATTTTATAATATCTGTCAAGGTCTTCTTGTGATGTGTGAAAAGAATATGCATCCTTCATTGTAAATTCACGTACACGTATCATACCAGCTCTTGGTCTTGCCTCATCTCTAAACTTGCGCTGTATCTGATATATCATAAATGGATACTTAGTGTAAGACTGTGCATATTCACGCACAAGCTGCACAGCCGCCTCTTCATGTGTCATTCCAAGAACGTGATTAGAGCCATTTCTGTCCTTAAAACGCACAAGTTCGTTTCCAATGCTTTCATATCTGCCAGATTCTTCCCATAAAACAGCAGGCAAGACAACAGGAAAAAGCACCTCCTGCCCATCAATAGCATCCATTTCTTTGCGTATTATATTTTCAATCTTTGCAGTAATTCTTCTAAGTACAGGAAACTCAGAATAAATGCCATTGCCAACGTATTTCATAAATCCACCACGTACCATAAGTGCATGGCTGTCGATTACACAATCAGATGGTTTTTCCTTAAATCTTTGTCCTACTAAATTTGCTACTTTCATAAATTCCTCCATTTTTAGATATTTATAATTATAAGTGAAGCACTCGTTCTTTTATCTCTTGTGTGCGTCCTTGATTCCAAAACTGCGTGCCAATATATCCACATGTGCGGCGTGCTACATTCATTTTATTTTGGTCTGTATTGCCACAGTTTGGACATTGCCAGATAAGTTTTTTATGCTTATTTGTAACTATTTCAATTTGTCCAGTATATCCACATTCTTGACAGTAATCACTCTTTGTATTAAGTTCCGCATACATAATATTATTATATATATACTTCATAAGTTCAAGTACAGCATCAATATTATTTTCCATATTGGGTACTTCTACATAGCTTATTGCCCCTCCTGGAGAAAGTCGCTGAAACTGTGCTTCAAACTTAAGCTTGTCAAATGCATTAATAGCCTCTGTGACATGTACATGGTAACTGTTAGTTATATAGTTCTTATCTGTAACTCCCTCAATTATTCCAAAACGCTTTTGAAGACATTTAGAAAATTTATACGTTGTTGATTCAAGTGGTGTGCCATATAGACTAAAGTCAATATTTTCTTCTTTGCGCCATTTTGCACAAGCATCATTAAGACGCTGCATTACTTCAAGCGCAAAAGGAGTGGCACAAGGATTAGTATGTGAATATCCTGTCATATAGCGTGTACACTCGCAAAGTCCTGCATAACCAAGTGACAAAGTTGAATATCCGCCATAAAGCAGCTTGTCAATTTTTTCACCTTTTTTTAAACGAGCAAGCGCACCATATTGCCATAAAATTGGTGCTACATCAGATGGTGTTCCTTTTAATCTATTGTGGCGACACATAAGTGCACGTTTACAAAGTTCCATGCGTTTATCAAATATTTGCCAGAATTTTTCAATATCACCTTCTGATGAACATGCAATATCAACAAGATTAACAGTGACAACTCCTTGATTAAATCTTCCATAGAATTTAGGCTTTCCATCTTTATCATGGTAAACAGTCAAAAAAGAGCGACAGCCCATACATGTATAGCAATTTCCATCTTTAAGCTGTTTCATAATTTTTTCTGAAATATAATCAGGTACCATGCGTTTAGCTGTACACTTTGCTGCAAGCTCTGTCAAATACCAATACCTAGAACCTTTGTATATATTGTCTTCCTCAAGTACATATATAAGTTTAGGAAATGCAGGGGTAATATAAACTCCCTTTTCGTTCTTTACACCAAGTATACGCTGGTGCAATATTTCTTCTGTAATCATTGCAAGGTCTTCTCTAAGTCTTCCTTCTGGTACTTCATTAAGATACATAAATATAGTTACAAAAGGAGCTTGTCCATTAGTGGTCATAAGTGTTATCACTTGATACTGTATCATTTGTACACCACGCTTTATTTCATCTTTAACACGTAGTTCAGAGACTTCATCTACTTGCTCTTTTGTGTAATTTATACCTGCCTTTTTAAATTCTTCTTCCACTTGTCTGCGAAATTTTTGACGGCTTACATCAACAAATGGTGCAAGATGTGCAAGGGATATGCTCTGTCCGCCGTATTGCGAGCTTGCAATCTGTGCAATACTCTGTGTGGCAATATTACATGCAGTTGAAAAGCTTTTTGGTGTATCTATCATTGTCTCACTTATTACAGTACCATTTTGTAGCATATCTTCCAGATTGACAAGACAACAATTATGCATATGTTGTGCAAAATAATCTGAATCATGGAAATGTATAATTCCCTGCTCATGTGCACGTACAATGTCTTCTGGCAGCAGAAATCTTTTTGTGATATCCTTACTTACCTCACCTGCCATATAGTCACGCTGAACGCTATTTACTGTAGGATTTTTATTAGAATTTTCTTGTAAAACTTCTTCATTTTGGCATTCTAAAAGGCTCATTATTTGCTTATCAGTAGAATTGGATTTACGAACAAGAGCTCTTTTATAACGGTAGGTTATGTATTTGCGTGCTACTGAAAATGCGTGTTTTTCCATTATCTGGTCTTCAACAAGGTCTTGTATCTCCTCGACATTAAGAGCTCGTTTAGTATCAATACAGATTTGCATTATATTATCTGCAATTTCATGTACTTGTTCTGCTGACATACGATTGATAGTTTCAGTTTCATTATTAGCTTTAGTTACAGCAGCAGTAATTTTATCTATATCAAATGTCTCTTCTGCTCCACTCCTTTTTATTATCTTCATAATTTAAAAAACCATCCTTTCAGTATGCTTGTATACTAAGTCTTAGTAATTAAAAAGCCATGCACTAACTAATTTTAATTGACTAGTACACAGCCTTTGTTGATTGAAAGAAAATATATGAAAAAAGAGTTACAAGCTTAACTATTTTCAAATAATGATGCAAGTTTTTCTATTGAATCTGTAACTTCAATTACAGA
>DKXQ01000098.1 GCA_002493085.1 Lachnoclostridium sp. UBA7122 | reverse complement strand
TTTGATTAGTTTTTCTAATGCTACGTCAAGCCCATCTTTTAGGCATTTTTTTCTTAAGTTCGTGCTTATGGGATATGGCACTATGAAACTTTCACGATACGAGCAGGAAACGATTGTCAATTACAATGCAGGAGAACAGACCGCCACCCTCTACACAAGGGATAAGGCAGTCATGCGGAAACTTGACACGCTTGTTGCCAATTTCCCCGGCATCTACAAACTGACAGGGCAGGATGAGATATCCAAGACCAATTCCTTCCCGAAATCATACGTCAGCTACCGTAAGCCGAGGGCGGTCAGCACAGAGCAGAGGGAACGTGCAAGGCAGATGATGATTGCAAAGAATAAGGCAAAAGAAGATTGACAAAATTTAATGGAATTTTATATGCGCTTATGGTAAGATAATGACATTGAACAATTTGACAAATTTATATGTGGAAGACGAGATAATGATAAAAAATATAAGATTTAATAGCAAACTAATAATTATTACTATTTTAAGCTTTATCACTTACATACTGGCAAATGGCGTGTGGTGCATTCCACTTTTGGCATGGATTTATCCAGTGCTGTTCTTGTGGCTGGTGCAGTCTTATCCCTCATCTAAAATGCACTTCATTATTTGGGGAATTTATGCTTTTGGATTTATAATTCGATTTACAAATGTAATTGGAGTGGACTTTTGGCTGTGTGCAGTTGTAGCAATTTTAATAGCTGTATTGTATAGCCTTCCTTACTTGTTTTGGCAAAAATCACAGAAAAATTTTAATGCTACCATTATTTTTGCAGTGGGAATGGTAATCGTTGAATATGTTATTAGCAGTATCTATCCTATTTTGGGTGGATTATCCGATGCTTACACACAATATAAAAATTCCTTATTGCTTCAAATAGTAACTGTAACTGGCATATATGGAATTTCTTTTATTATGTATTGGACAGCGGCTGTGGTCATTTGGCTTTGGAATAAAAAAAATGAGCTGTGTCAAATTAAGAGGTGTTTATTTATATATTTTATTGTAATCAGCTTAATGCTTATGTACGGTGTTGTTATGTCGCAATCCATTGGAGCAGTGGGAAACAGCATGAGGATAGCTGGTGTTACAGTTCCTGTTTCCCAGCTTTTGAATGAAGATGATGACGTATATGCCGTGTTTTATACAAACTCTTTTTCAGATGAAAACATGGTCAATGCAAGAAGGAAATTATCAGAAGTGGTAGATGAGCTTTTTCTGAAAACCGAAAAAGAAGCACAAGCTGACGCTAAAGTTGTGTTTTGGTCAGAACTGAACGGAGCTATATTAAAGAGTGATGAAGCAGAATTGTTACAAAGCGCTTCCGATACAGCTAAGAAACAAGAAATTTATCTTATTGTTTCTTTGCTGGTAAAGACACCATATCAAGATTTGAAAGAAAATAAGACAATTGCGTTTAATCCACAAGGAAAACAAATAGCGGAATACTATAAATTTGGACGTTCCATTGGTGAGTTATGTCTAAAAGGAGATGGAGCGTTACAAAGTTTTGATACCGAGCATGGACGGATAGCCACGTTTATCTGTTCAGATATGGCTTTTTCCTCTAAAATTCGGCAAGCTGGGAAAAATAATGTTGACATTTTAATTGTTCCTGCTTCGGATTGGAAAGAAATGACAGGTATTGCAATCAAAACGGCAGTTGTGCGAGGTGTTGAAAATGGATGTAACGTAATTCGCCATACAAATAAAGGTATATCCATTGTGTTAGACACCCGTGGGAATATACTTGCTATGGCTGACTACTTCAAATCAGATACAAAAACCTTAGCTGCGCAAATTATGACAAGTGGGCGTTTTACAGTCTATTCGTATATCGGAGATATATTTGTTTATCTCTGTATAGTCTATCTTGTGGGAAATTTTATATATCAGATTAAAAAGCAAAAAAATGTAAGCATAAGTGATACATCATAAAAGAGCCAAAAAGTTAATAAACAGAATAGCGGACAGAAAATGGTGTCATTGCAAGATTAAAATTGCTCATATAAGCAGGAGGTACTGATATTGGATAACAATGTGAAATGGAGAAAATATTTAGGCTTAAGTTTGCTTTTATTTGCTGCATTTTTATTAGAATACGTTGCCCTATTTGTCATTGAGATGTTGATTATGCGGATGGATATATGGAATTATACCGCCAATCAACGAAGCGTACATCATTGGATTATGGTTATTATATGGACATTGTATCTTTGTTTTATCATATTTTATAGTCGGAAACATTATGACTTTCCTCAAAAGAAAGAAAAAATAAATATTTCAACAAAGAATTGGATTGTGGCTGCAAGCTGCTTGATTTTCTGCAAGATAATGACATTTATAGATTGGCATACCTTAAAGATTATCGGGGAGCTTCAAGGTAAAAGTGTTTTTCAATTCATTTCACAATATCTGTATTATATTGTGGAAGTTGGAATTGTCCTATTGATTATCATATATGGGCAAAAAGCATTTGATGTACGAAGAAATAGAGAAAATGATTTTCCGTTTGGCGGTATTGTATTAGCGTCTACATGGGGGATATTTCATTTCGTATCAAGAGGAGTAGGACTTGAAATATGGAACGGAATTTCTACTATGATATTTTCTATTCTTAGCGGTGTAATGTATTTAAGATTAAATAAGAAATACTTGTATAGCTATCTTTTTATCGCCATAGGTTATTTACTATAACTTCCCGCTTGTCGGAAAAATCAAGACAAAAAATTATATGAAAACTGAATATTGTTTACCTTTAGGTAGCGATTATCTTAACAGACAATCAGCTGCCTTTTTTATTTTCAGAAACTATCAACACAGCACAGAAAGAATGAGGTATCAGAAATGATTGAGGGCAAGAATGATACAAGCAAAAACTTAGAAAAGGCATTGCAGGCATTGAAACAGGCGCAACAGCGTGTTGCCAACGAAAAGAAAAAACAGAACGAGAAGAAACGCAAAGCTGGGAACCACCACAAATACATCATGGGCGGTATTATCGTGAAGTATTTCCCCGACTGCTACCACTATGACGAGGGCGAGTTAAACCGTATCTTATTGGTTGCTTTGCAGACAAGGGAGTGTCAGCAGATTATATCTAAAATCAAAGCGGAAAGCACCTAAGAAAAATATCCGGCAGAACTGCCTTGCAGTCAGCCGACAATGCGGAGAAATTCATCAAGACAAGGAAGATAGACAGCTTTGAGAGCCTTGCGAAATTCACAGCGGATAGGGAGCAGAAATATCAGCAGTTGGAAACGGTACATCTTTCAAAGGGGCAGAAACTAAGCCGGTTAAAGGAACTGTCAAAAATGTATGCCCTCTTTGCGCCAATCCAAGCCACCTATAAGGAGAGCCAGTCACTCAAAGGATTTGCGAAAATGAAATACGATAAGGAGCATAAGGACAGCTTATCGAAGTACCCCGAATTAAAGGAACGTATGCAGA
>DKXQ01000190.1 GCA_002493085.1 Lachnoclostridium sp. UBA7122 | reverse complement strand
AGTTGTTCAATTTAATTATTTGCAATTCCTTACCTGATGCTGCTAAAATAATGCCCTGTATGGGTCTTTCCGCTGTATTTTCCTGATAATACCCTGTCTGTATCTTCTGCCCCTTCTATTGTAAAATCATACCTGAAACTATTTATTCCTATATCAGATAAATCTTTGACATAGTTTACAACTGACAGTGGTTCACTCTGGTAAATTGTATTATAACAGTATTTACAATAATTAACTGTTATAAACTCCCTGCCATCTGTACCACGCATTATAATATTGCTGCCATCTGCACCAGAAGTTTTTTTGCATGCATTTATATTGTGAATTGTGCACTGTGCAGACACCATCAGGGGTATATGTGTATATATAACTGCTTCTATATCAGAACTTGCAGCAATATTTTTCATATCACTTATTTCCAGCTCAAATGGTGCTGTATGTCTTGTTATGCCCTGTTCTTCCCAGAAACTTGCAGCAGAGTGGTTCATTATATACAGTCCTGAATCTGTAATTATATTACAGGCATCTATGCCTAAAACCTTTGTCAGAAATATATACTCTTCGAAATTTCTTATAATATATCCATCCCAAGGCTGTGTATAGATGCTTTTTCCAGATGCTGCACACTGTTGTTCATAATTCCAGATACTCTGTCTGAAAATATGCGGCATAACTATATAACAGCGCCTGCCTGAAGATTTTACTTTTAACAGTGCCTCCTGGATATCTTTTTCTGTTAAA
Source organism: Lachnoclostridium sp. UBA7122 (assembly GCA_002493085.1). Lineage (GTDB taxonomy): Bacteria > Bacillota > Clostridia > Lachnospirales > Lachnospiraceae > Butyribacter. The sequence continues at coordinate 10,786 of DKXQ01000190.1, read as the reverse complement.
AGTTCTGTTTTTATGTAAACTTCTGCTATATCTGCAGTACTGTTATTTAAGACAGCATCTAATTGCGGCATAGTCATTACAGATGCTTTATACGTATAACAAAGGTTGTTTGCTGTTATTATGGCAGAATTTTCTATACTATCAGGGATATGCGGTGCCTTGCGTGCATAACTGCCTGTTATTTTATCACGCAGCTTATCAAGTGCCTGTCTGCGCAGGTTTTTAAGCTGGCTCACTGGAAGAAACAAGTCCTTGTCTATTAAAACTTCAAGTTTCCTGAATTCAAATTCTGTATCCCCTGTCTGTAAAATGCTCTTTTTAACTGTTTCTTCACTGGCAGCACTCTTTTGTGCACGTTCGCATATATCACCATATACTATAGCTTCTATATTACATTCTGTACTGCTGTCTGTACCACTGCCAGCTATATTCTTTTTTACAGAAAGACATGCCCGCTCTCCGGCAGCAGCTTCAAATCTGCCTGTTATAATAACTTTTTTGTTCTTATCTATATATTCGTTCTTTATACTGCCTAAAACTGAGGCGTTCCTTGTCCGGTATACTTTATCTTTTTTATTAATAATACATCCTTTTGTAAATTTTGTCTCTGCAATTTCACCGGCCTTTTTGTCTGAACCAGTTGTATATTCATATAAAGGTTTCATTTTACTGTTTCTAAATTCAATAACATCATGTGCTTTTATATCTTTTGCCAGTTTGTACTTAAGCCGTGTCCTGCCTGCATCTGTTACTTCGCCAATATACACACCGCCATGGTTTGGGCGCATGGAAGCAAGCATATCACCTTTCTGCCCTGTTTTGTTCATGTCTTCCAGATAGCCACATGTAAACCCCTGTCTGTTATATACTTCTGCAAGCAGCTCCATATCATCTAAAAGTTTCTTCCTGTTGTCTTGTATATATCTGCTGTACCCATCTTTGCCAAGTTTTATATAAAGATTTATATATTTTCTGTACATAGATGTTACAAATGCCGTGTATGCAGGACGCTTCATCCTTCCTTCTATTTTAAACGAACTAACTCCTGCTTCTATAAGCTTGCCAATATATGGCAAAGCACACAGTTCTTTCATGCTTAAAATATAACTTTCCTTTTCTTTTCCCTGGTAACTGGTAATATAAGGCAGCCTGCATGGCTGTGTACATCTTCCCCTGTTGCCGCTCCTTGTGCCAGACATTCCGCTAAAAAGGCACTGTCCTGAATAACAGTAGCAAAGTGCCCCATGTACAAAGACTTCAGTTTCAATATCTGTAACACTTCTAATCTGCTTTAATTCCAGAAGTGACAGTTCTCTTGCAGGTATAATCCTTGTTACGCCATATTTTTTAAGCATGTCTGCACTTTGCCCTGTAACTAGCGCCATCTGTGTGCTTGCATGCAGTTTAAGGTCTGGAAACCATCTGTGCAGCAGACGCAGCACTCCTGTATCCTGTACTATTGCTGCATCAAGCCCGGCTTCATAATATGGCTTTATATATTCATAAAGACTGTTAATTTCACTATCTTTTAAAAGTGTATTAACAGTCAGATACAATTTTACATTATAAAGATGGCAGTACCTTATTGCACCGGCCAGTTCTTCACAGCCAGGGTTTTGTGCATAAGCTCTTGCACCAAACATGCTGCCTCCCATATAAACAGCATCACACCCTGCATTTACTGCTGCATACAGGCTTTCCACAGAGCCCGCTGGTGATAATATTTCTGGATATAACATTTGCTATTTCTCCTATATTTAAAGGGACTGGTTTCCAGTCCCCTCTTTTATCTGCTATTTATCTGATGATGTACCAAGCTCTGTCTCAAGACGTATAACCTGGTGCTCTGCTTTCTTTTTTTCTTCTTCAAGGGATTTTACCTTGGCCTCAAGTGATTCCAACTGTTCCTGCATTGATATCATTTCATGTTTCATATCAAATATTTCTTTTTCCATTTCTTCATTTTCCATACGCAGGTCATTTGCTGACTTTTGTGCTTTATGATAGTCGTCAGAAAGGTTTATTGCCAGCATAATATATCTCATATCAGTATCAAGCCTGTTATAACCGCCCTGTTCTTTAAAAAGAGTAAACTTTTCATTAATATGCGCGGCTATTTTCTGCAGGTATTCACTGCTTTCATATCCACTCATAGTATATTTTTTACCATTTATTATAACTTCTACATCATTTTTCGTCTTCATACCAAGCCTCCATACAACCTGCTTTTATTAGCTGGACATGCCTTAGTAGCCGTCCCCGCCATCCTTAAATCCACTATCTGATAATGGCATATTTATCTGTTCTTTATTCCTGGCGGATGGATTGGAAGCCATAAGTTCCGCCTTATTCTGCCTTATTGTTTCAAGATAATTTCTTAAAGCTGCCTCTAAAGCATTTGAATTGCTGGTTGCATTTTCATATGCACTGGCGATAACCTTTTCTGCCATATCAAGCATATCTGTTGTATAATAAATTGCCCCGCTCCCTATCTCATCTGCCTGTCTTTTTGCGTTGGCTACTATTTCCTCTGCTTTGCGTGCCGCCTGTTGTACCATCTGTTCAGCCTGCTGGTAAGCCTGCTGCATTATACTGTGTTCCTCAACCATTCCCCTGTACTGTTCTCTTGCATCTACAAGTATTTCATTCGCCTTTGCCTCTGCATCTTCAATAATTGCATCCCTCTGGCTAAGTATCTTCTGGTATCTCCTTATTTCATCTGGCACATCACGTCTTAAATCATCCAGTAAATCATATAATTCATTTTTAGGAACAACTACTTTTGTAGTTGACAAATGCTGCATCCTGCAGCTCTCTATAAACGCATAAATATCTTCAATTTTTTGTTCAATCCTGCTAACTTGCATATGTACACTCCTATCTGTCGTATAGACGTAATCCGTTACTAGGGGAATTATCTTGTGAGATTAAACTTTTGCGCTATAAACCGGTAAACTGTATCAGGCACAAACCCCCTTATATCCCCGTTATACCTGAGCAGTTCTTTTACTGCACTTGAACTTATATATGAATGTTCAGGCAATGCCGCAAGAAATAAAGTATCTGCTTTACAATTCAGTTTATAATTCGCCTGGGCTAATGGAAGTTCATACTCAAAATCTGCTGAATTCCTTATCCCCCTTATCACTGCATCTGCTCCTGTCTGGCTGACAAAGTCAGCGAGCAGGCCGTCAAATGACATTACTTCTATACCAGGCATATTTTGTGTAAGCTCTTGTAACATGCGTATCCGCTCTATATCTGTGCAGAGCGGGCTCTTACTGCTATTAATAAGAACGCCTATTATAAGCTTGTCAAACATACCAGAAGCCCTTTTTATCAAATCCATATGCCCTAATGTAACCGGGTCAAAACTTCCCGGAAAAACTGCTGTTGCCATAACTTTATACCCTTAAAAATATATGTTTATTTGTTTTATATTCTTTAACCTTTTCTAATGTACATGGAAAGTTTTCCATATATGATATATCTGCATCTATCAAGGTTTCTATTATAATTAATGTGTCTTTCTTTACAAGTGATGAGTTTAACAGAAAATTTAGCGCCTCTTTTTCAAAGTCCCGTCCATAAGGCGGATCCATAAATATAATATCAAAAACTTTTCCACTTCCATCAAGCCTTTTTAATGCCTGCATGGCCTCTGCTGGCATAACTTGTGTTGTATTATTAAAGCCAGTTTTTTCTATATTGGCCCTGATGCACTTAAGTGCTTCTTTATTATTGTCTACAAGAACCGCCTCTTTTGCACCCCTGCTTAGTGCTTCTATAGCAATGCTTCCGCTTCCACTGTACAAATCCAGGAAGCAGCTGTCTGGCACATCAGCCTGTATTATATTAAACAGTGTTTCTTTTATTCTGCAAGTTGTCGGCCTTGTATGCTTTCCATGTGGCACTGCAAGATTCATGCCCCTTACTTTTCCTGTTATAACTTTCATATAGACCCCGCTTATTCTGCCGGGCGGATATTTGAAATCCGCTTCACTAGCTGCCCGCTTACTTAATGAGGTTAAATTGATAATCACTTCATTATAACACATATGGCAACTGTGGTCAAACATCTTCTGCTACTATTGTCATAATTTGCTCCTTTGTGGGAGAATTTAGTAGTACAAGCCTGTTTGCCTGGTTTGTAACAATTTTTTCAAACATATTCCTTATGCCCCGGGCATTGCCAAAATCTTCCCACTCCTCTGGTTTCATAGCACCCATCCGTTCTAAAACACGCTTTTTAGCGCCTTCTTCAATTGTAAGGCCTGCTTCTGCTGCAATTACTTCCATAATTTCTATAAGTTCACTCCTGTTGTAATCAGGAAAATTGATAAATTTATTAAATCTGGATATAAGACCAGTATTGCTTTTTAAAAACCTTCTCATTTCATCTGTATATCCAGCAGCTATTATTACAAGGTTGTCCCTGTTGTCCTCCATAAGCTTTACAAGTGTGTCTACAGCCTCCCCTCCAAAGTCATTTGGGACATCAGGATTTACAAGCGAATATGCTTCATCTATAAAAAGCACACCACCTATTGCCTGTCCGACAATTTCGTGTACCTTTATCGCAGTCTGTCCTACATAGCCTGCTACAAGCCCTGAGCGGTCAGTCTCAATCATTTTGCCATCTGAAAGTATGCCAAGTTCCTTATAAATCTTTCCAACAAGACGTGCTACTGTAGTTTTGCCTGTGCCAGGACTGCCTGTAAATACCATATGGTATGACATATCCATAACTGGCATATTCATCTTTTCACGGAGCTGCCGTATTTTTATAAGATTTGTAAGTGACTGTATTTCACTTTTAACATCTTTTAATCCTACCAGGGAATTTAATTCATCCATTAACAATTTTATGCGTTTTTCCTTTTCTTCCCTTTCAGCCCGCTCTCTCTCCTGGATACGGTTTTTTACTGCAAGAAACTGTTCCCTTGCCTGCTGCTCCTCTTTTTCCTTTGCAATTTTTGCAAGCCTGGCATCCTCTTCAACACGTTTAAAAAAGGCATCCCTTAACTGTCTGCGCTCTTCATCATGCTGCTTTTGCTGTTCAGCCTTTTGCTGTTCAATTTTTTGCTGTTCAGCCTGTTTTTGCTGGCTTTCATTTAGTTTTTGTACCCTGGTGCTTGTCCCTGCACTGGATATTTTAGATTCTTTGGTACTTTTTGCTTTCTTTTTAGCCCTGCTTTTTGGATTCTTAACTTTTTGCTTTACGCTGGTCTTTTGTATTTGTATTTTATAGGTCTTAAACCATTCTGCTTCACATTTTATATCGCCAGAAGAGAGCTTTTTCTTAATATATTCTGAATACCCGCCTGTATCCCTGTCAATAATAAAGTTGCTTATTTTATTATAGTACTTCTGTATAAAGTCATTTACCTTTACATCCTTGCCATGATTTAAGTAAGCCATACATAAAAGAATATTTAAAAATGCGTCCAGAAAATATTCTGTCATATCTGTTTTAGTTTTTTTATCATACAGTCCGCATAACTGTATAAGTATAGGCGGAAGCTCATATAAACGCTTACTCTGGTTATAGACTGACATTTTTATCTGGCCCTCTTCTGGTATGCAAAGCGGGTTGCTTACTGTAATTATGCGCATAAATTCACGCTGGCTGTCTAAAATTTCCCCACAGTGTACTGCAAGATTCATAAGCACTGACTGCACGTAAAGGTCTAAAACTTCTGTACTGGACTGTTTTATAACCTCTTCAGCCTGGGTCCAGAGCCCTTTCTCCTCTATTCTTGTACAATATAAAACAAGCTTGTCATAGTTTATCTTTCCAAGCTCAAATAATTTCTCATCTGAATAAAGCTTTTCTGACATAGACCCTCCTTTTAAACAGCCATATCTGCCAACCTCATTCTACTATGACTATTTTGAAAAATCAATCTAAATTACAACTGTGTACCATCCATATATGGAAGCAGTTTGTCCTTTAACCTGCTATATTTCCGGCACATAAGCTGTATATCCATAGTTTCAAAGCATGAAGCTGCTTTCTTAGCCTCCATTAAAACACTGGCATCCTGATAAATATCTGCAAGTTTAAAATCCAGTTCACCACTCTGGCGTATCCCAAAGAAATCACCTGGCCCCCTGAGTTTTAAATCCTGTTCTGCTATATAAAAGCCATCATTGGAACTTTCAAGCACTGATAGCCTGTCCATAACTTCTTTAGAATTATTTCCTGTCATAAATATACAGTATGACTGTGCACTGCCACGCCCTACCCTGCCACGAAGCTGGTGAAGCTGTGCAAGCCCGAAGCGCTCAGAGTTCTCAATCATCATAACAGTAGCATTTGGCACATTTATACCTACTTCTATAACTGTAGTAGAGACAAGCACATCTATCTTATGCCCTGCAAAGTTTTCCATTATTTCATTTTTCTGTGCAGGCCTCATTTTTCCATGAAGATAAGCAATCCTTATGCCAGATGGCAGGCTTTGATGCAGCATATCTGCATAATTTATAACATCTTCTGCTTCTATGCTTTCACTTCCATCCACCATTGGACATATTATATATATCTGGTGGCCAGCTAAAACCTGCTGGTCAATGAACTTATATGCCTGTGCCCTGTAATTTGTGCCAGCAACACAGTTTTTCACTGGAAGCCTTCCTTCTGGCATTACATCGATAACTGAAATATCCAGTTCTCCGTATAGTATTATTGCAAGTGTCCTTGGTATAGGTGTTGCACTCATTACAAGCATATGTGGTTCACTGCCCTTTAAATAAAGTGATTCTCTCTGTTTTACACCAAACCTGTGCTGCTCGTCAGTTACCACAAGCCCAAGGCAGCTAAACTCCACTTTTTCTTGTATAAGCGCATGTGTGCCGATAATTATATCCAGTTCATGGTTTTTTATCTGCGCATATACGTTTCTTTTCTGTGCAGCCGTCATAGAGCCTGATAAAAGCCCTGTCTTTATGCCAGACCCGGCAAGCAGCTCACAGAATGTTTCGTAATGCTGTGCTGCAAGTACCTCAGTTGGCACCATTATTGCACCCTGGTACCCGTTTTCTGCTGTCATAAGAAGTGCAAGTACAGCTATTATTGTTTTTCCTGAGCCTACATCACCTTGTATAAGCCGGTTCATAACTTTTCCCGAAGACATATCCTGCCTGGTTTCATTCCATGCACTTTTCTGTGCTGTTGTAAGCTTATATGGAAGTGTATTCTCTAATTCCATAGCTTTCTGGCTTTTCTTCATAATATATCTTGAAGCCATCAGGTGTTTTGTATTTTTTAGCTGTCCCAGCGCAAGCATGAAAAAGAAAAATTCATCAAAAACAAGCCTTCTTCTTGCCTGTATGCACTCATCCCTGTCTTTTGGAAAATGTATTGCTGATATTGCTTCCCTCCATGTTATAAGGTTAAATTCACTTCTGATATCTGCCGGCAGGAAGTCATCACTTAAGTCTGTTTCTTTAAGTGCAAATGACACTGCCTTGATAATTGTGTTATTTGCCAGTCCGGCAGTAAGATGGTATTTTGGCTGCATCGTTCCTGTTAGCGCTGCATATTCCTGCCTTGATAAGATTTTCGGCTGGCGGAGTTCTAAAAATCCATTCCGGCTGGCTGCCCTTCCACGCAGTATATAATATGTACCCATATGCAGCATTTTCATAATAAATGGCATATTAAACCACACGGCAATAATGCTTCTGTCTGTATCCTTAAAACATGCCCTGGTTATTTTAAGGTTTCCTGATACTGTAAGCCTTGGCCTCTCCTTAAGACACACTTCCACTATTATCATATTTCCCTCAGACGCTGCTGCCACTGGCTCTATTTTTCCAAAAATATCATATTCTGATGGATAAAAGCAAAGAAGCTCCTCTACTGTATTAATACCCAGTTTATTAAAGAGCTTCTCACTTTTTTTGCCAATACCCTTAATATTTCTTATGCTGTCATTGATTTTCAATTTTTTTATCCCACCTCATTATTCAACAGATATATAATATGAATAAACAGGCTGTCCGCCATATTGTACTTCTACATCAATACCATTATAATCTGCAACTATTTCATCTGCAAGCAGTTCCGCTTCTTCTTCAGTTGTATCTGCACCATAGTACAGGCATACAAGCTCTGAACTGTTATCAGCCAGTTCCTTTATAAGCTTTTTTGCAGCCTCTTTTGCATTACTTCCAACAGAGACAATTGTTTTATCTGTAAGACCCATAAAGTCACCTTTCTTAATATTCCTGCCATCCATATTTGTATCACGCACAGCATAAGTTACCTGGCCTGACTTTATATCCAGCATCTCTGATGACATATTTCTTTCATTTTCCTTTACAGAGCTTCCTTCTGTATAATTAATTAAAGCAGCAATGCCCTGTGGAATATTTCTTGAAGGTATTACAATAATATTTTTATCTTTTGTCATTTCTTTCGCCTGGTTAGCTGCAAGTATTATATTTCCATTATTAGGCAGGATAAATATATTATCTGCATTTACACTATCTATAGCTGTAAGCATGTCATCTGTACTTGGATTCATCGTCTGGCCGCCCTCAATAATATAGTCAGCTTTTAAATCATGGAATATATCTGACAGCCCCTCACCGGAGGACACCACTATAAAACCTGTATTCTTCCGCTCTGTCCGGGCTTTCTGTGCCGTAATGCTTTCTTTTTTACTATCCTGGCTCTGCTGCATTGCAGCCCTTTCTGCATCACGTATAACTTTTTCATTGTGCTCCTCACGCATATTGTCAATCTTCATACTTGTAAGTGAGCCATATGACAGTGCTTTCTGTATAGCAAGCCCTGGGTCATTGGTATGGACATGCACCTTTACTATCTCATCATCAGCAACAACCACAACACAGTCACCTATCTGCTGCAGATATTCTTTTAACTGTGCTTCCACAACATCTGCATTGTGTTCAAGCATTATAATAAACTCTGTACAGTAGCCAAATTTTATATTTGCATCAGGTATATCTGTTTTAACTGTCCTTGAACTTCCCCTGCTTTTAACCTTAATATCTGGCGCTTTCCCTTTTAATGCATCTACAGCTCCCCTTAAGAAAGCCATAAGACCTTCACCGCCTGAATCTACTACACCTGCCTGTTTTAACACAGGAAGCATGTCAGGTGTCTTAAGCAGTTCCTCCTCCATACTTTCAATAACAATATCACAAAACTCCGTAATATCTTCTGTATCATTATTTATTATTACATCTACTGCCTTATCTGCACCTGCACGTGCAACTGTAAGGATTGTGCCTTCCTTTGGTTTCATAACAGCTTTATATGCTGTATCAGCAGCATGCTGCAGTGAATTGGCAAGAATGTTTACATCAAGTGTGTCATTGCCTTTTATGCCCTTTACAAATCCACGGAAAAGCTGTGACATAATTACACCAGAATTACCTCTTGCACCCCTGAGTGAACCACTTGAAATTGCTTTTCCAAGCTGTTCCATTGTAGGATTGCTTATGCTGTTTACTTCCTTTGCAGCAGCTATAATAGTCATAGTCATATTAGTGCCTGTGTCACCATCCGGCACCGGAAATACATTTAACTCATTAATATATTCTTTTTTCTCATCTAATGCCCTGGCGCCTGATAAAAACATCTTTTGAAACATTTTTGCATCTATTGATTTTAAACCCACTTTTTTGTTCCTCCTCTTAAATATCAATCTTCATCCATAATTCTGACGCCTTCAACAATTACATTAATAGTTTCTATCTCTAAACCAGTAAATTCTTCTATTTTATATCTGACATTTTCAAGTACATTCTGTGCTACAGCACGTATGCTTACTCCATATGCAACAATAATATGCAATTCTATCTTTAGTTTATTATTTACAACATAAAGACTTACTCCCCTGCCGGCATTTTCCTTTTTAAGAAGCTTTGCAACCCCATCCTTTACATTGACAGAAGCCATTCCAACTATTCCTATACATTCCATAGTAGCTGTTCCTGCATATTTAGCCAGCACATCACGGTCTATTACAATGTTTCCCATATTTGTACTCATTTTTCCCTTCATAATCCGTCCTCCATTCACATAATAACTATTTATTCTATTTTACAGTCCAATATCATATGATATATTATAACTTATCGCTTCATTCAAAGCAAGAACAATAATATGGTGGTAATTATGCGCAAAATGATAGGTTTTATCCTCTTCTGGATAGCTATTGGAATGACAATAATGCTTTTTCTTGACAATGGGATTATTGCAGTTCTTATAATACTTTTATGTCTGATTCTTGGATATAATCTTTTTTGCAGTTAAATAGAACAAAGCGGACAAGTCCGCATCAACTCCCTGAATCCCTCACTCATGAGGGACTTGGACGCTTTGCGCGCCGGAGCGCGGCTGCGACACGAAGCTAGTCCTTTAGGGCGTCAGCAGCCATCTTCCTTTGCGCGAAGTCCGCATTTGTATTTTTGTTCTATAGGGAAGACACTTTCGTGCTTCAGCGCGACAAAGTCTTTCCTATAGAGGTTAGGGTGTCAAAAGGTCTTATTTTTATTGTTTGTCGGCAAATTGAACAAATATTTTTGTGACAGTGACTTGACGAAGAGCATTAGAATTTCTTAGAGTTCCGCAAATTACCAGCAGTTTTCAGACATGGATGTCNNAACAAAGCGGACAAGTCCGCATCAGGTCCCTAAAGGCTTTTTGTTTTATAGGACACACTTTCTATAAAGCAAAAAGAACCGGCCATCAAAGACCGGTTTTGTGTATCCCATGGAATGAGCCTACGCACGCTCTACAGCTCCA
>DKXQ01000064.1:19027-23470 GCA_002493085.1 Lachnoclostridium sp. UBA7122 | reverse complement strand
GAAAAATTTTGAACCTGCCAGAGCCATATACTCTAAAGTTTCCAGTTTATATTATAACATAAAAAATATGTTATTTACCATCTTTTTACAAATAATTACTCAGGTAAAGTGACACTATCCAATTTAAAAAATGTTAAATTACATAAAAGATTTGAAAGGGGTTACAATGGCTATGGAGGCATATCTTGATAATGCAGCAACTACAGTTGTCTTTCCTGAAGTATGTGATATAATGGTTAAAGTGATGAAACAGGACTATGGAAATCCATCTTCAAGACATACTAAGGGCATGGAAGCAGAAAGGTATATTACTGGTGCTGCAGAAAGCATTGCTGTACTTTTAAAGTGCCAGAAAGCAGAATTAGTATTTACATCAGGGGGGACTGAGGCAAACAACATGGCACTTATAGGAGCTGCAGCAGCTAATAAGCGCATGGGAAAGCATATTATTACTACACGTATAGAACATGCATCAGTACATGAACCACTGGCTTTCCTTGAAAGGCAGGGCTTTGAAGTGACATATCTTCCTGTCAGTAAAAATGGACAGCTTGATTGTGATGTGCTTGCAGATGCTGTAAGGGATGATACAATTCTTGTATCGGCAATGTACGTAAATAATGAAACTGGTTCTGTACAAGATATCCAGAAGCTGTGCAGTACAGTTAAAAAGATAAATCCTGGAATTTTGTTCCACACAGATGCAGTACAGGCGTATGGCAAATATAAAATAGTACCTAAGAAACTTGGAATAGATATGATGTCTGTAAGTGGGCATAAGATACATGGACCAAAGGGGAGCGGGTTTTTATATGTGAAGAATAAAACAAAGCTTGATCCTGTATTGTTTGGCGGAGGGCAGCAGGGGAATATGCGTCCAGGTACGGAAAATGTACCAGCTATAGCAGGGCTTGGGCTTGCTTCAGAGCTTATATACCAAAATAACAGTGAAAATATACAAAAGCTTTACAAATTAAAGAAAAGGCTTATTGAAAGGCTTAAAGAGATTAGCGGTGTAACCATTAATGCTATAGATGGGATTTTGCCTGAAGAAACTGCTCCACATATAATAAGTGTAAATTTTGAAGGCATAAAAAGTGAAGTGCTGCTCCATGCACTTGCAGCAAAAGGTGTATTTGTGTCATCAGGCTCTGCATGTTCTTCAAACCACCCAGACCTTAGCAGCACATTAAAAGCTATTGGTGTAAAAGACAGTCTGCTTGATTCTGCACTCAGATTCAGCTTTTCTGTATTTACTACAGAAGAACAGATAGATTATGCAGTGGAAGTATTAAATGAAGAACTCCCGGTTCTTAGGAAGTTTACCAGAAAGTAACATGGAGGGATTATATATGGTACAGGGATTTTTATTAAAATATGCAGAAATCGGAGTTAAAGGAAAAAACAGGTATAAGTTTGAAATTGCCTTGTGTGAACAGATAAAGATAAAACTTGCAAAAATAGATGGGGACTGGGATTTTGATGTTACACGTGAACAGGGCAGGATATATATAGAGGCTTCCGGGGAGTTTGATTCTGACGAAGTTATAGAAGCACTCCAGAGAGTACCTGGCATATCAGCAATAAGCCCTGTTGAAGTTATAGAAGATATGTCATGGAAAAACCTGGAAAGAGCAACAGGGGACTTTATAGAAAGACAGTATGAGGAAAAAAACTTTTCATTTAAAGTCAAGGCAAAAAGAAGTGACAAACACTACCAGTCCACATCACCAGAAATATGCAGAAAGATAGGTGCATACCTTCTGGAACGTTTTGACGGGCTTAAGGTAGATGTACACAATCCTGATGTATATATATGGGTAGAGATACGGGGAAGGGCATATGTCTATTCTAAAGTTTACAAGGGTATTGGCGGTATGCCTTTAGGAACTGCGGGCAAGGCAATGCTGCTTTTATCAGGTGGTATAGACAGTCCTGTTGCAGGATATATGATATCTAAAAGAGGTGTCGTAATTGATGCTGTATATTTTCATGCGCCTCCTTATACAAGTGAGCGTGCAAAGGAAAAAGTTTTAAGCCTTGCCAGACAAATGTCACGCTATACAGGCAAAATACATCTGCACATAATTAATTTTACTGATATACAGATGTATATTTATGAAAAATGCCCACATGAAGAGCTTACAATTATAATGCGCCGGTATATGATGCGTATAGCAGAGGAAATTGCTGTTAATAATGGATGCATAGGACTTGTGACAGGCGAAAGCATAGGACAGGTTGCAAGCCAGACAATGCAGAGCCTTATGGTGACAAATGAAGTGTGCAGCCTGCCGGTTTACCGTCCGCTTATAGCATTTGATAAGCAGGACATAGTTAATATAGCAGAAAAAATAGGAACTTTTGAAATATCAATCCAGCCTTATGAAGATTGTTGTACAATATTTGTTGCAAAGCATCCTGTAACAAAACCAGTTGCAGAGGTGATAAGGAATTCAGAAAAAAAGATTGGGGAAAAAATAGATGATATGGTAAAGACAGCACTTGAAACAGCTGAAATTGTAGAAATTGATGAATAACAGCCAGACACGAAGAGAGAACACCACTGGGTGTTCTCGGAGACTGTCTGTTCTAAGAAACCTGTACTGTTGTTTGTTGAAAACTAACCAACGATGTATGGATCTAATATTTTGAGTATGTCATCGATATTTTCATCATCATGGATATTCAGGTCAATTGCCTTTGAGAGGTCAAGGCTGAAGATGCCCATAATAGACTTTGCGTCAATAACATATCTGCCAGATACTAAGTCAAAATCTGTATCAAACTTAGTAACGTCGTTTACAAATGCCTTTACCTTATCAATTGAGTTTAAAGAAATCTTTACCGTTTTCATAGTTCTGCCTCCTTTAATTGTTACTTGTTATACTACTATATACTAACATGACAGGGGAAAAAGTCAATATGCAATCTAGCTAAAAATCAGGAAAACATGCCATAAAATATTAAAAAACCTACAAGTTTGTGACTGTGCGCTGCTTGTACAAATATTGCAATATATATAAAGCAGCGCAGAAATGAGGAAAATTATGAAAGTTGCATTTTTAACACTGGGATGTAAAGTGAATTCTTATGAAACAAGTAAAATGAAAACTGCATTTGAAGATGCAGGATATACAGTTACAAGCTTTGAAGACTATGCTGACATATATATTGTCAACACATGTACAGTTACTAATATAGCTGACCGCAAATCAAGAAAAATGCTGCACAAGGCACGGAGGATGAATCCGGAAGCAGTTGTAGTAGCTGCAGGGTGTTATGTGGATTCTGCTGCCAGAAGAGGTGAAACTGATGATAGTGTTGATATATTTATATCAAACAAAGATAAGCCAGATATAATTGGTATTGTAAGCAATGCAGTAAAAAACAGGATAGCAGTTTCTGAAGAAAAAATCTGCCAGACAGAAAAACAGCAGGAACATACAAGAGCTTATGTAAAGGTACAGGATGGGTGCAGCCAGTATTGTACATACTGCATTATCCCATACGTCAGGGGAAAAGTGAGAAGCCGGGATATAGGAGAGGTTGAGGCAGAGGTTAAAGAACTTGCACAGAAAGGATATAAAGAAGTTGTTATAACAGGCATACATGTGTCTTCATATGGCACAGACCCAGATGATGCAAAAAGCTTTACCAGACTTGGCGGCAGGCCACTGGTAAAGCTTTTAAATGCTGTAAACAGTGTGGCTGGCATAGAAAGGATACGTCTTGGTTCTCTTGAACCACGTATAATAACTGAAGGTTTTGTAAAAGAGCTGGCAGCTATGCCAAAGTTATGCCCGCATTTCCATCTGTCGCTGCAAAGCGGGTGTGATACAGTGTTAAAACGGATGAACAGGCATTATACGGCCAGGGAATATCTAAGGTGCGTTGAAATATTGCGTAAATATTTTGACCAGCCAGCTATAACAACAGACATAATAACAGGATTTCCACAGGAAACTGAAGAAGAATTTAAAGAAACCTGCCAGTTTGCGTATAAGGCAGGCTTTGCCCAGATACATGTATTTAAGTATTCAAGACGGCATGGGACCATAGCGGACAAAATGGACGGACAACTGGAAGAACAGGTAAAGGCAGACAGAAGCCAGAGGCTTATATCAATAGGTAAAGAACTTGAAACAGCATACCAGAAACATTTTTTAAAAAAATATGAAAAAGTGCTTTTTGAGGAAATAACAGAAATAGATAACAGGAAATATCTGGCTGGCTATAATGAAAGATATATACGTATTGCAGTACCAGCAGATAAAATTAATAATGCAGACAGTTTGTGTAATACTATTAAAAAAGTCTGTATATCTGGAAATCTTACAGATGAAATACTTATTGGAGAAATATTATAATGAAAAAAGTGTTGTTTTTTTAGTTTAGATATATTACTATAGTGATATAAGATTTGTACGTGAAAGAATGGAG
>DKXQ01000064.1:0-18742 GCA_002493085.1 Lachnoclostridium sp. UBA7122 | reverse complement strand
AGATTTGTACGTGAAAGAATGGAGGCAAATACCTTTATGCAAGAGATTAATAATACACAGTATTTTAAAGTCCAGAAAGACCAGGAGCTTGCAGTAAAAGACGTTATTGCGATGATATATGAGGCTCTTAAGGAAAAAGGCTATAACCCTGTAAACCAGATAGTAGGGTATGTTATGTCAGGTGACCCGACTTATATTACAAGCCATAATGGGGCAAGAAGTCTTATCAGACGTGTAGAGCGTGATGAGATAATTGAACTGTTACTGGATTACTATATAAAAAATAATTTTGAAAGCTAGAGTGCAGATATGAGGATTATGGGTTTAGATTATGGCGATAAAACTGTAGGTGTGGCAGTTAGTGATGAAATGCTTCTTATAGCGCAGCCTGTTGAAACAATTAAAAGAGAACGTGCAAATAAATTAAGACAGACATACGCAAGAATAGAGGCTCTTATAAAAGAATACAATATAGAAAAGATAGTAACCGGCCTGCCATTAAACATGGATAGTACAGAAGGGCTGCGCTGCATGAAGACACGTGAATTTGCAAAGAATCTGGAAAGGCGCACAGGCATTGAAATAATATTCTGGGATGAAAGGCTTACAACAGCAGCAGCAGATTCAGTTTTAGATGAAGGCGGTGTACATAAAGACAGACGGAAGCAGTACATAGATAAGCTTGCAGCATCTATGATTTTACAAGGATATTTAGACAGTCTTGGCCAATAGGCGGCTGTTGCATATGGAGGAACCCGGTAATGAAAGACAGGCAGGATATAATTGAATTTACTTCAGAAGATGGGAGTACTATATTTTTTTCTGTGCTTGGGCAAATTGAAATAGCAGGTACCAGCTATATCCTGGTTACGGATAGTGATGAAAGCAGCGGAGAAGAGAACGCTTTTATTTTAAAAGAAATACGTGAGGAAGATGGACAAAGCGTATATGAAATAGTGGAAGACGGGCAGGAACTTGATGCTATTTCAAAAGTCTTTGAAGAGACTCTTGATGATATTGATATTAGAATGTGAAATATAAAATATAAAGAACAGATTAATAACACTTTGCATCTGTTTTAAGATTTTCCCAGAAAAACAGTATAAAACAGGTTTATTAAGTCTGTCTTGTTATAGAAATTATTATCAGCTTAGAAAGGCAGGATGTTTTAGTGAAAAAAGAAAATGAAACAGAGCTTTTATTTGGTGAAACCATACATGAAACAGAGGAAAGTTCCAGGAAGACGGCGAAGAGAAAGATGGTGAAACCAGCAGAAAAAAAAATTTCACCATTTAAAAAGACAATTATGAAAAGAGATGAAAAGCCAGTATTAGGGCATGGGCTTAAGATTATACCACTTGGCGGGCTGGAACAGATTGGAATGAACATTACAGCGTTTGAGTATGAAGATTCCATTATAGTTGTTGACTGCGGACTGTCATTCCCAGGGGACGAAATGCTGGGAATAGACCTTGTTATACCAGATATAAGTTATCTGAAGGAAAACAGTGACAAAGTAAAAGGGTTTGTGATTACACATGGGCATGAGGACCATATAGGAGCGCTTCCATATGCCCTTAAAGAGATTAATGTACCTGTTTATGCAACAAAGCTTACTATGGGGCTTATTGAGAACAAGCTTAAGGAAAATGTGCTTCCAAGACCTGTCAGGCGTAAAGTTGTAAAGTATGGACAGTCTGTCAATCTGGGCTGTTTCCGCGTAGAGTTTATAAGGACAAACCACAGTATATCTGATGCAGCAGCGCTTGCCATATTTTCGCCTGCTGGCACAGTTATACACACAGGTGATTTTAAGGTTGATTTTACACCTGTTAATGGCGGGACTATAGACTTGCAAAGGTTTGCTGAACTTGGAAAAAAAGGTGTGCTTGCACTTATGTGCGACAGTACCAATGTTATGAAACCAGGATATACAATGTCAGAAAAGACTGTTGGCAGGACATTTGATGAAATATTTGCAGATAATGCCAAAAACCGGATAATAGTTGCTACATTTGCTTCCAACGTTGACCGTGTGCAGCAGGTTATCAACTCTGCTGAAAAATATGGGCGCAAGATAGTAGTTGAAGGCAGGAGCATGGTTAATGTGATTACTACAGCTACAGAACTTGGGTATCTTTCTGTGCCAAAACACATTATGATTGATATGGAGGAGATGAAAAATTATCCTTCTGAAAAACTGGTGCTTATCACAACAGGAAGCCAGGGCGAAGCTATGGCAGCGCTTTCAAGGATAGCTGCAAATATCCACCGCAAAGTATCCATAGAGCCAGGTGATACAGTTATTTTCAGTTCAAGGCCTATTCCAGGCAATGAAAAATCTGTTTCCAAGGTTATTAATGAACTTGCTGAAAAAGGGGCAAAGGTTATAGAGCAGGATACACATGTATCAGGACATGCGTCGCAGGAAGAAATTAAGCTTATATATGCACTTACAAAACCTAAATATGCAATACCGGTACATGGTGAGTACCGCCATCTTAAATACCATGCAGAACTTGCACAGGAACTTGGAATACCAAAGGAAAACACTATAGTATTATCATCTGGCGATATGCTTGAGATTACAGAGGACAGTGCAATGTTAGTAGGAAAAGTCCAGGCGCAGGGCATTATGGTAGATGGGCTCGGTGTCGGCGATGTTGGCAATATTGTACTCAGGGACAGGCAGCATTTATCAGAAAACGGGCTTATTATAATTGTGCTTACGCTTGAAAAATACACAAACCAGCTTCTTGCAGGACCAGATATTGTTTCAAGGGGATTTGTATATGTGCGCGAGTCTGAGTATCTTATAGATGAAGCTAAGAGCATAGTATATGCAGCACTTGAAAGGTGTCTTGATAATAATGTATCTGACTGGGCAAAAATCAAAACAGAAGTAAAGGACAGCCTTAGTGATTATCTTTGGAAGAAGATGAAGAGAAATCCTATGATACTTCCTATAATTATGGAAGTGGAATAGCAATATCAGAAAGGATGGTTTTATTGGAATTAGAAGAAATAATGGATAAGCTTATTGAGGCTATAAAAGGAACAAGTGAGTATAACCAGTATCACAGCCTTTTAGAGCGTGTCAAGTCACAGCCTGTATTATATAACAGGATTGGTGAGTTCCATAGAAAAAGCCTTGAAATGCAGATGTCTGACAGTGAGAATTTTATACACGAAAATAACAAGCTTCAGAAAGAATATTATGATTTACAGAATAATTCTATTTCAAGTGAGTTTTTCTCAGCAGAACACCAGTACTGTGTGATGATACGGAATTTGCAGAAACAGTTTTTAGAGGGAATAAAAATTGAAACAGATTTTCTGGAGGCCAGGTAATTTATGCTGCAAAAGACTGATAGCAGAAAAAATATACTCCTTTTATTAAGAGGAAGCTTATATGTTATTGTAAATAGCCTGCTTATAATAACAATATTTTATGGCACTTTTTACCTATGCCGTTCCGGATATAATTTCTGCTATGGCATATTTGGGCCTGTAGTAGCAGAAGAACCCCCTGGCCAGGACAGGATATTTGAAGTCAGGCCAGAGGATGATATGTCTGATGTAGCAAAGAGGCTGAAAGCAGACAATATTATTGTAAACAGATTTGCATTTTATACAAAAACAAAGCTTATGGATGAAGATAAGGTTATATTAAAAGCAGGTATATATACATTAAATACAAGTATGGATTATGAAACTATTATAGACCAGATTACATTTAAAGAGTGAAAGGCTGGAAATTTATGGTTATTGATGAACGGCTAGGTGTATTTATAGATTCACTTTCATGGAATATACCACAGTATTTAAAGGAGGCAGAAAAGAAAGCTGCCAGTGAAAATGTGCCTGTTATAAAGCGCCCTGTCCAGACACTGCTCGGCTTTCTTTTAAGATTTGCCAGCCCTGATGCTATACTTGAAATTGGAACAGCAACAGGTTTTTCAAGTATGCTTATAAGTGAGTATGCCAGCCAGGCTGCTACTATAGATACTATAGAAAAAGTACCAGCACGTATAAAAGGTGCGCTGGAAAACTATAAAAAGTATAATAAAGAAACCCGGATAAACCTGATCCAGGGTGATGCCTCAGAAGTCCTTGAAACACTTGTGGCACAAAAAAAATTATATGGGTTTGTATTTATGGATGCAGCTAAGGGGCAGTATATGAATTTTGCAGGACCTGTATACAGGCTGCTTAAGGACAGGGGAATACTTGTAACTGACAATGTACTTAAAGACGGTGAGATAATCCAGTCCCGTTATGCTGTAACAAGACGTGACAGGACAATTCATGGAAGGATGCGCAGTTATTTATATTATCTTACACATTCAGGGGATTTTGATACAGTTATATTGCCAGTTGGTGATGGTGTGGCAGTTTCTGTTAAAAATCCAGGTTAATTTTTTAAGGAGGTCTGGATGGATGTTAGCAAATGGAAAGCCTGAACTTTTAGTTCCAGCAGGCAGCCTTGAAGTGCTTAAAGTAGCTGTAATATATGGCGCTGATGCAGTTTATATAGGCGGTGGTATGTATGGCCTGCGTGCAAGGGCAAAGAATTTTTTAAAAGAGGATATGCAGGCAGGAATAGAATTTGCACATAAACATGGTAAAAAGGTGTTTGTAACAGCAAATATAACAGCACATAATAAGGATTTAGACGGTATACGCACATATTTTGAGGAACTTAAAGAGATAAAGCCAGATGCACTTATTATCTCTGACCCAGGAGTATTTACAATAGCACAACAGGTCTGTCCAGATATAGAGGTGCATATAAGCACACAGGCAAACAATGTTAATTATATGACATACCTTTTCTGGCAGCAGCAGGGAGCAAAAAGGGTTGTAGCAGCAAGAGAACTGTCAATAGAAGAGATAAAACAGATACGCCACAATATTCCAGACAGTCTTGAAATAGAAGCTTTTGTACATGGTGCAATGTGCATATCTTATTCAGGCAGGTGCCTGCTTAGTAATTATTTTACAGGACGGGATGCAAACCTCGGTGCATGTACACATCCATGCCGCTGGAAATATTACCTTATGGAAGAAAACCGTCCTGGAGAATATCTGCCAGTGGAGGAAAATGACAGAGGTACTTATATATTTAACTCAAAAGATTTGTGCATGACAGGGCATATCCCAGACCTTATAAATGCGGGAATTGACAGCTTTAAGATAGAAGGAAGGATGAAAACAGCCCTCTATGTAGCAGCCACTGCCAGAACTTACAGACAGGCAATAGATGATTATTTTGAATCGCCGGCACTATACGAATCACGTAAAGAATATTATATGCAGGAGATTGCCAAATGCACATACAGACAGTTTACAACAGGCTTTTTCTATGGAGCTGCCGGGCAGGATTCGCAGATATATGATAATAACACATATACTAAAGGCAGTACGTATCTTGGAATAGCAGGGGACATATCAGAAGATGGATATGTTACAATGGAACAGAAGAATAAGTTTAGTGTAGGTGATACAGTTGAGATTATGAAACCTTCCGGGATAAATATTACAACATGTGTTAAAGATATGAGGGATGACAAAGGCATGCATATTGACAGCTGTCCGCATCCAGGGCAGAAGATAGAAGTGCTTTTTGGCAGCAGGGCAGACAGTATGGATATAATACGCACCTTTCTATAAAGTAAAAACAGAGACTGGAAAACAGTCTCTGTTTAGTTATAACCCGGTCTGAAAATCAAAAACTTTTAAAATAAATCTCTTTATAAATTTATATAAAAATTAAAATGAATCCACGCATTGATTATAACACGCAATGTAAAGCTGCCAGGCATTAGCCAACTTTTACTACGTTTGAAGCCTGAGGACCTTTTTCGCCATTAACAACATCAAACTCAACAGCTTCACCTTCGTCAAGAACTTTGAAACCATCCATCTGGAGAGCTGAGAAATGTACAAATACATCCTTGCCTGTCTCGTCGGAGATAAATCCAAACCCTTTCTTTGCGTTAAACCACTTAACTGTACCTTTCATTATAATGCCTCCTAAAACTTGAAATATTTGTAAATGTTTTGCTTTGACACAAAACTGATAACATACTTAATCTATCATATTATTTTAAAAGTGTCAATGAAAAATCTTCTTTTCTTTCTTTGTTTATGCACTAAATGAAAAAAAGCTAAACATTATTGCAATAATGTGATATACTATTATTATGCATGGACATATTTTATCTGCCAATCTTAGTGCCAGGGACAGGGGGATTTGGAAATGGAAGGAAGTTACAGTATATACAGGCGTAAGATGAATTATTATGAAACAGACCAGATGGGAATAATACACCATTCCAATTATATAAGGCTTTTTGAAGAAGCAAGGCTTGATTTAATGGATAAGGAAGGTCTTAGTTATGCTTCTATAGAAAAAATGGGGATTATTATACCAGTCCTGTCAGCAGAGTGCCGTTATCTGCTGCCGCTTTGCTATAATGATAATATTTCTGTGCACACACGCATAACAAAATTTGATGGAATAAAAATGGAACTTATTTATGAAATATACAAGGACGGTTTTCCAGATTTATGTACATCAGGACATACAGGACACTGTTTTCTTGATAAGAACATGAAACCATTCCGTATGAAAAAACTTTATCCTGATTTATATTGCAAGTTGCGGGAACTGGTAAAACGCATGGAAAGAGAAACTAACAATTAATAGGGAAGGAATACTTATGCCGCATGCCAAAGGCGGCAGAATGGAGGCTGAGATGAAGAAAAGGCTTATTACTATTCTGGTTACCAGTCTTTTTATGATAGCTGCGACTGGTGCTTTTTTATGGAAAATAAATGATATGTCAAACAAGCTTGAGGAAAAGGATGCACAAATCACTAATGAAGAAAAAGACCTGGTGTCAACACAGGACTCAAAAGCTGCTGATGCTGTAAATGACTACGACGTTATACCTCTTTATCTGTCAGGTGACAGAAAGAATGTAGTAACTACCAGACATCCTTCTAAAAAAGATATATATAATGTAAAAAATTCTTTAAAAGCTGAGGAAACTCTTACAGATGTCAAAGGAAGGGCAGGCGTATATGAGCCAGATACGGCTCTTTGGGCGTATAACCCATATGGCACTAACAATAGTTCACTTTATGTTTATTTCAATACAAACATTAGCTGCTACTGCAGATGTACAATTTCAGTAAAAGACGCTAAAATACCTGATTTTACACGTACACTGCAAAGCCAGGCAGAAAACGGTGTTACAAAAGAGCATGAATACCAGGTGACAGGGCTTGTACAGGGAAAGACTAACTTTATTATATTAAATTTTTATAACAGCAGTGATGAACTTGTTAATACAGTTACATATAAGATTGACATGCCAAAAAGCGGTATGGGTTCACAGACTATTATAAAAAACGGGAATGAACATGGAAAAAACAAAATCAGCAATGGCCTTTATGTTGTTTTTTCAGATGGTGTAAGTAAAAAAGTAAAGACAACACGTATTGTAACCAACAGAACCATACGGAATGGAAGGACAGTTACAAGACGTGTAAAAAAGAATGGCTATAAAAAAATAAAAAATTATGCAATACTATTATATGATAACTCAGGTGTACTAAGAGGTGAAATCCCGCTGGATGGATATTGTGGCAGAAATATACAGATGCTTTACAATGGTATTGCATATGCATGTGCAGATAACAAAATTGCACTTGTAAACCCTCTTGGCCAGGTGACAAAAGTATATAAGATAAATGGATATAAACAGAGCGGGGAGTTTGCATATGATGGCTTTGGCAATTTTTATGCAATAGCTACACCAAATAAAAAGAAATCTGTGAAAAAAAGCTGTATAATAAAACTTGAGCTTGAAAGTGGCAAAACAAGCATGGCACTTGATATGAATATATTGCTTTCCACAGTATACAAACAGGCAGTTAAAAATGGAGGCAGGGAAAATCCTGACTGGATAGATTTGAATTCAGTGCAGGTTACAGGGACAAACCAGCTGCTTGTCAGTTCACAGGCGCTTTCAAGCATATTTAAAGTAAATAATGTCAACAGCCTTATGCCAAAAGTAGATTATATTATATCTGATAAAAGTATATGGAACGGTTTTAAGGGCCTGAAAAAGAAAGTACTTACAAAGACACAAGAGGAGAGTGAAGCCACTGAAGCACCAGACACACAAGAGATTGTTTCCATACTTGAGGATACCAGTAAACCATCTGGACCTTTTGCATCACAGGCAGGGCAAAATGCAGTTCTTTATGAAAAGCCATCTTCATTAGGAGAGGGACAGTATTATTTGTCAATGTTAAACAATAATTCAGGACTTAAAGCACTGGATAACAACAAGTCATATTATTACAGGTACCTTGTAGATGAAGCAGCAAGGACATATATGCGCACAGATACAATATCATTTGCTAAAACAGATGATGAAGGCAATATTGCAAAATCAGATGATGTATTTGTATACTGCAATGCTGGCAAAAACAAATTTATGGAAGCTGACAGTAAGGGAAAACTTATTAAAGAATTTACTATTGACAGGAATTTATACCGTGTATATAAATATGACTGGAAAGAATTCTGGTTTGTTTAAAATTACACTATCATTGCAGAACGTTTTACTTGAGAAAACCTGCTATTTATTATATACTATTGTAGTATACTTAAATAAAAATAGAGGAGGAAAAAATATGTTTGCTGATAAAGGAATTATTAGTGTGAAACATGATGTACTGAATTTAGTCGCAAAGCTCGCATTTGAAGGCAAATTAGACGAGGAGAGGGATAATATCCCATATAAGATTATTGAAGGGCCTGCTCCCCAGTTCCGCTGTTGCATCTATAAAGAACGTGAAATTATAAGGCAGCGTGTAAGGCTTGCTGAGGGAAAAGCTCCTGGAGAAAAAGATGATGGCAATGTAATACAGGTAATTCCTTCTGCATGTGCAGACTGTCCAATTGCCAGTTATATTATTACTGACAACTGCCAGAACTGCATTGGCAAGTCCTGTATGAATTCATGTAAATTCGGTGCTATTACAATGGATGGAAGACACCCTAAGATTGACCCGAATAAATGCCGTGAGTGTGGCCTGTGTGCGAAGAACTGTCCATTCCACGTTATTGTGCATCTGCAGAGACCATGTAAATTCAGCTGTCCTGTTGATGCAATTACATATGACGAGAATGGTATTTCTGTAATTGATGATGAAAAATGCATCAAATGTGGCCAGTGTATACATAAATGTCCTTTTGGGGCAATAGGGTCTAAAACATTTATTGTAGATGTTATCAATGCAATTAAATCAGACAGGCCAGTATATGCACTTCTTGCACCTGCAACTGAAGGACAGTTTGAAGGAGTGACAATGGCAAGCTGGCGCAAGGCTCTTAAAAACACTGGTTTTACAGATATGGTAGAAGTAGGGCTTGGCGGTGATATGACTACTTCAAGTGAAGCAGAAGAGTGGTGGGAAGCTCATGAAAAAGGAGAGAAAAAGACAACTTCCTGCTGTCCTGCATTTGTAAATATGATAAGAAAACATTTCCCTGAATCATCAGACCTTATATCCACCACAGTTTCACCTATGTGTGCTGTATCAAGGATGATTAAAGCAAAAGAGCCTGATGCATATACAGTATTTATCGGTCCTTGCATAGCAAAGAAATCAGAAGTAGTTGACCAGAAGATAGAGGGAAATGCTGATGCTGTGCTTGCATTCAGTGAACTCCATGCAATTATGCTTGCAGTAGATACTGAACACTTTGAAGACATTGACGGTTACCAGGAATCAAGCAAATTTGGCAAAAAATATGGTAATTCAGGCGGTGTTACTGCATCAGTTGTGGAATATCTCAATGAGACAGGACGTGATGGCAACAGCCTTTCAGTATGCAAGGCAAGCGGTACACAAGATTGTAAGAAAGTATTGTTACAACAGAAAGTTGGAAAGCTCAAAGAAGACTTTATTGAAGGAATGGCATGTGAAAACGGCTGTGTAGGAGGTCCTAGTTCATATGGTGTATATCCTAAGTTTAAAAAGAGCAGGGATGAAATGATAGAAAAAGCTGATGGAAGAAGCATTGTAGAAAATCTTAAAAATTATGACATGGAATCATTCTCCATGCACAGAGAATAAATTTTTAAAATCTTACCAGACCAGTCTGCTGTTTTATAAGCATGGCTGGACCGGATTGTTCTGGCAGGAGCTTATGCTCCTGCCAGAGTACTGTATTTATATTGTTTCATAGTAAAGAGGTGGGAATATGGAACCAGATATTAATTTATTAAGCGGAATTAACTGTAATACTGTCTGTGGAAGTGCTGTATACAGCAGGGAGGGCAACAGGACAATACTTATTATGGCATCACCTTCTATAATGAAAGCTGCTGGATATGAAAACTGTACATCTGGGGATTTAAAAAAGGTTAATGTATCTAAAACAGTATATCCAGATGATTTAGATAAGATGAGACATATGATAGACCAGGCTTTTATTGAAGAAAAAAGTTCTGACTGTATTTTCCGGCATATAAACTATGATACTCACAAGTATGTATGGTTTTATGCAAGCTGTATCCCAGTAAAACAAAAAGATGGTTCTATATATGCATTTTGTAGTTTTGTGGATATAACCAGACAGAAAAATATTGAGAAAGAACTGATAGAAAACAAAAGGCGTGGACAGGAAGCAGTTACAAAATTAAATAAGCTTTATGATGAAGAAATTATGAAGTTCGGCAGATGCTATGACGACTGTATATGCATAATACGTTTTGATATCCAGAAAAATAAGATTGAATGGATTGAGGGCGAAACATTGTCAGGCGGGATACGCCAGGGCATGTCACTGGATGAATGTTATCAAAAAGTAGAGGTTCTTTTTGGTGGTGAGACAGGAAAAAGAAATTTTTATAATATTTTTGACTGCAAACGGCTTATAGAAATGTTTAATGCAGGCAAGCGTTCCAAAACACTTGAACTTCCAATTAATATTGATGAATATACTGGAACTTTATGGGTAAGATTTACTATAAACATGAAGAAAAACCCATACACCAATGATATAATAGTTTTTGTAGTAGAAGAAGACATAACTATTGAAGTTCTTAAAAGAGAGGCTTCCAAAAAACTAGTCTGTACAGAATTTTTATCAGTTCTTTGTGTTGATGTAGTTAAAAACAGATATTTCTGTTGTTTTACTGTAGAGCCTGATATGTATATGGGCAGGGGCAAGTATGGAAGGAATGGTGATTATAATGCAACGATGCGCAGGATTTTTTACAATATACCTGGAGTTTCTAAAGATAAAAGAGATAAGTCTTTAGAAAATCTCGACCCTAATGTTATAAGAGATAAACTTGCCAATGCATCAGAATATGTTTTTTACTATGAAAGAACTGTAAAGGGGGCAGACAAGCGTTATAAAATCAGTATACGGTGGCTGGATAAGAAAAATAATATTGTTGTAATAGCAAAAAAAGATGTTACAGATACAGTTAAAGAAGAACAGAAAAAGGAAAAACTGCTGTCTAATGCCCTTTATGATGCAAAAAAGGCAAACCAGGCAAAGACAGTATTTCTTTCTAATATGAGCCATGATATGAGAACTCCGCTAAATGGGGTGATAGGTTTTACTAACCTTGCCATAGAAAGCAAATCGCTTGAGGAGAAAAATGAATACCTTGAAAAAATTAAGACTTCAGGAGAATTTCTGGTTCAGCTTATAAATGATACACTTGATTTAGGAAAGATTGAAAGCCATAAAATGACACTTACTTATGAAGATGCAGACTGGGATGAGCTGTTTAAAAGCGTGCTTAACTCAGTACAGGCAGAGGCTGGCAGAAAAAATATAGAGCTTGTTGCAGATACGTCAAAATGGCATTACAATGGCAAAATACATGTGGACAGTTTAAGACTTAAGCAGATATTTTTGAATCTGCTTTCTAATGCGGTTAAGTTTACACCAGAGGGTGGCAAGGTTGAATTTATACTGGAATGTATGAATGAAAATGTCAGAGGATGCAACTGCCGGATTATCGTCTGCGACAATGGTTCTGGCATGAACGGGGATTTTGCGAAACATGCATTTGAGCCATACTCACAAGATGAAACACATGCTGTTACAAGAATTGAGGGAACAGGCTTAGGTCTTTCAATTGTTAAAAACCTTGTAGAGATGATGGGTGGATTTATTGAGCTGGAGAGCCAGGAAAATATTGGCACACAGGTTATTGTGTACCTTCCTGTAAAGCAGTCAGAAACAATTTCAAAAGAAGATAGCAGCAGCAAAAAAAGCAACAGGGAAAAACTGGCAGGGAAAAATATACTGCTCTGTGAAGACTATCCTGTAAATATAGAACTTATAAAACTTATACTGGAACATGCCCATATAAGTGTAACGTGTGCAGAAGATGGCAGAGAGGGGCTTAAAATATTCCAGTCATCTTCAATATGGGAGTTTGATGCAATTCTTATGGACATATGTATGCCATATATGGATGGCATGGAAACAACAAAGGCAATAAGAAACCTTGACCGTGAAGATGCAAAGAAGATACCTGTTATAGCTATGACTGCTAATGCATATAAAGAAGATAAGAAAAAGTCGTTTGCGGCAGGAATGACAGCACATCTTTGCAAACCGATTGACGTGGAGCAGTTATTTAAGACGCTTGAAGAACAGTGTCTTGGGGATAATTAATGCTATTTCTGGATGGAGGAGACTATGGCAGATAAATATTATGCCGTGCACAATGAAAAAAAGGGTTCTTCTGGCATTGTAAAGGCATATGTGGATGGCAGTTATTATAATGGTGAATTTTCATATGGCATGGTTATTCTGCGTGATGGGAAGGAACTCTGTTTTTCAGGCAAAAGCAGTGACGCAGGACTGGCAGCAATGCACAATGTTGCAGGGGAGATAAAGGGGGCTGAAGCTGCTATGCGGTATGCAGCTGATGAGGGCCTGGAAAAAATTATAATATACTATGACTATGAGGGCATAGCAAAGTGGTGTCTTGGGGAGTGGAGAGCAAATAAAAAGGGCACGCAGGCGTACAAAAAGTTTTACGACAGTGTAAAAGATAAAGTTTTAATAGAATTTGTAAAAGTAAAAGGCCATTCAAAAGATAAATATAATGATATGGCAGACAGGCTTGCAAAAAGTGCTTTGGGCCTGTAAAAACAGGATAAGTGAGGTGGATTTAAGTGGACAGGCTTGTGGCAGGAATACTGGCACACGTAGATGCTGGCAAGACAACACTATCAGAAAGCATGCTGTTTCTTGCAGGAAATATAAAAACCCTCGGACGTGTAGACCATAAAGATGCATTTCTTGATAATTATGGACTTGAGCGTGAGCGGGGAATAACGATATTTTCCAAACAGGCTGTTATTAACTGGAAGGATGTAGAAATTTCACTTCTTGACACTCCTGGCCATGTAGATTTTTCGGCAGAGATGGAGAGAACACTTAATGTACTTGACTATGCAATATTTGTAATAAGTGCTACAGATGGTGTACAGCCGCATACAGCTACATTGTGGAAACTCTTAAAAAGGTATAATATCCCAGTCTTTATTTTTATAAACAAAATGGATATTACAAACAGGGACACTGGTGATATTATGGCAGAACTTAAAAAAAGACTTGATGATGGCTGTATTAATTTTACAGATGAAAAGACTGGGGAGTTTTACGAAGATATAGCTATGTCAGATGAACGCATCCTTGACATATATATGGAAGAGGGTACTATTAGCAGTGATGAAATAAAAAAACTGGTATCAGAAAGAAAGATTTTTCCATGCTATTTTGGTTCTGCCCTTAAGATGCAGGGTGTAGAAGAATTTATGGCAGGATTTTATAATTACCATTCTCCCATAAAATATAGTAAAAGTTTTGGAGCAAAGGTTTATAAGATTGCAAGAGATTCACAGGGCACAAGACTTACTTATATAAAAATTACAGGAGGAAGCCTGAAAGTCAGGGCACAGATAGAGGGCACAGAAGAAAAGGCAGAACAGATAAGGCTTTACTCAGGACCAAAGTATAAAACTGTGCCTGTTGCAGAGCCTGGCATGACATGTGCAATAACAGGACTTAAAAGTACTTATCCAGGAGAAGGCCTGGGTGTAGAAAAGCTGTCTTGTGTGCCGGTTCTTGAACCAGTTCTTGCATACAGAATAGTCCCTGAAGATGGCACAGACTGCCATAGGCTTCTTGAATGTTTAAGGATTTTAGAGGAAGAAGAGCCACAGCTTCATACAGTGTGGAATGAGAAACTGCAGGAAATAAATATACAGCTTATGGGTGAAGTGCAGCTTGAAGTCCTGCAAAGGCTTTTATTAGAAAGATTCAGCATAAAAACCAGTTTTGGACGTGGAAATATAGTGTATAAGGAAACTATTACAAAAACAGCCAGAGGAGCTGGACATTTTGAACCACTAAGGCATTATGCAGAAGTGCATCTTCTGCTTGAGCCAGGAGAAAGAGGCAGTGGGATTGTATTGTCATCAGAGTGCAGTGAAGACAGCCTTGCAAAAAACTGGCAGCGGCTTATTCTTTCACATCTTGATGAAAGAGAGCATCCAGGCGTGCTTACAGGTTCAGCAATTACAGATATAAAGATTACGTTAATTGCGGGAAAGGCACATCTTAAACACACAGAAGGCGGTGATTTCAGACAGGCAACATACCGTGCACTAAGACAGGGGCTTATGCAGGCACATAGCAGGCTGCTTGAGCCATATTACAGCTTCAGGCTGGAAGTGCCAGCAGGCTGTATAGGCAGGGCAATGACAGATATACAGATGATGAAGGGTTCATTTGAAGGACCTGTAACAGAAGGGGAGATGCAGATACTGTCAGGTGAGGCTCCTGTGTCCACAATGTCAGGATATATGGCACAGGTCAGTGCATACACAGGCGGAAAAGGCAGGCTGTCATGCAATTTAAATGGCTATATGCCATGCCACAATGAACAGGAAATACTTGAAAAAACCAGTTATAACCCAGACGAAGATATAGAAAATCCTTCAGGTTCAGTATTTTGTGCCCATGGCGCAGGATTCTATGTGCCATGGTATGAAGCACACAAATATATGCATATTGAAGGAATAGATACAGAGAACAGCGCAGACTGGGAAGACATAGACAGTTCTATAGCATTTAAAAGGCAGGCAGGAAGTTATAGCGGGACTATAGAAGAAGACAAAGAATTAGAGGCTATTTTTGAAAGGACATTTGGTCCTGTTGCAAGAAAGTTTAAAAGTGAAACAACAGGATATTTAGGGTATGAAAAAAGAAATGGCGGGAAAAAGAAAAATACTGATGAAGAGTATTTACAAAATCTTGCCAGATATGAAAATAAAAATAACAGAAAGAAAAAAACAGAAAAATCATATTTGCTGGTAGATGGGTATAATATAATATTTTCATGGGAAGAATTAAATGACCTTTCAAAAGTGAGCCTTGATGCTGCAAGGGGCAGACTTATGGATATTCTTTGTAACTACCAGGGTTATAAGCAGTGCACACTGATACTTGTATTTGATGCCTATAAGGTAAAAGGAAATCCAGGCCGGCTTGTAAAGTACCACAATATACATGTTGTATACACAAAAGAAGCAGAAACAGCCGATATGTATATAGAGAAAGTTACACATGAAATAGGAAAAAAACACAATGTCACAGTTGCAACATCAGATGCACTTGAACAGATAATAGTGGCAGGTGATGGAGCAAAAAGGATGTCAGCAGATGAATTTAAAGAAGAAGTAAGAAGAGTATCAGAGCGTATTAAGGAGATTATAGAAAATGGTTTTTAAAAGTTTCTTCTACCGCATTTACCAGAGTGCACTGCTTAATATTATGCATATGGCAAGATATAATAATAAAGTTATATCAGGAAAAGGTACTGTATACTATATCCCGGATATATTAAAAAAACAGGGCATAAGAAAAATACTTGTGATTACAGGACCACATATTCTAAAATCAGATATATTTAAAACAGTAATAGAAACGTTTAAAAATAAAAATCTGGACTTTGTACTATTTTATGGAACAAGCCCTGAAACAGGAATTGGGAGTGTTGAACGCGCAAAAAAACTTTATATTAAGAAAGGGTGCAGTGCAATCGTTGCAATCGGTGGTGGTTCTGTGATAGATTGTGCAAAGGCAGCAGCAGGCGGGATTGCCAATCCAGGAAAAAACATAAGCCGCCTGTCAGGCTACCAGAAAGTGAGAAAGAAAATCCCTGTTATTGTGGCAGTACCTACAACAGCAGGTACAGGCGCAGAAACTACAGCATGTGCTGTTATTAAAGACATTAATGGCCATAAAAAAATAATTGCAGATACAAAAATATCACCAAAATATGCTGTACTTGACCCGCTTATGACACAGAACCTTCCACAGGATTTAACTGCATATACAGGCATGGATGCCCTGACACATGCAACAGAATCATATATAAACATGTATTCTTTTAAAAACGCCAGAAAAGATGCAGAAACAGCAGTTAAGCTCATCGTAGAAAATATAACAAGCGTGTATTATAACAATGGTGGAATAAACGCAAGGCAAAATATGCTTGAGGCATCATATCTTGCCGGCCGTGCATTTACAAGGACATCATTAGGATATGTCCATGCCATAAGCCATGCAATAGGCAGCAAATACTATCTTCCACATGGCATGGTGGTATCAGTAGTGCTTCCATATGTACTTGAATGGTATGGCAGATGTATTTATAAAAATCTTGCACAACTATCTGATATCTCAGGAATTTCTAAAACAGGAATGTCTGAAGTGCAAAAAGCTAAGGCATATATAAGTTTTATAAAAATGCTGGACCACAGGTTTGGAATAAATACCAGCTTTTATAAGGCACTGGAAAACAGTGCAAAAAAAACTGGCATAAGTAAAAAAGAGTGCAAAGATATAGCCAGATGTGCATTGGCAGAAGCTAATCCCTGCTATCCTGTCCCAAAAATAATGAATTTAAGGGAGTGTGAATGTCTTGTATATAGGATTTTAAATCCACAGCAGACAGGGTAAGTTTACTTGTGAAATTTTAAGTTATATAGCTCTGGCAGATTCAAAATTTTTCCAGCCGGCAGCCGCTTGCGCTTAAATGAAGCACGCAATGGTGCATAAAATCTGCAAAGACCAGATTTAAGCACCAGCGGCTTCATATACCCAGGTGAAGTTATGCTATCCCCACAGTGTTAAAGAATGTATAAAGATTAGTTTTATAGATATACTGTATAAGTTTGCCCAGTAGCCAGAATTATAAGACAAGACTTGGTTGGTACAAGAGAGGTGGAATGAGTATTGTGAATTTCATAATCAGTATATATTTACTTGAAAATAAAATAAAGGACGGAGTGGGATTGCTCAATCCTTTAAATTACTACCTAAGTAAGGTTGGAATATAAATTATAGAGCCGTATACGGGAACCGTATGTACGGTTCAATGGGAGGGGCGGGGAAATTATCTTCCCTCTACCCTATTTATAGATATCTGATATTATACCAGATATTTAAGAAGTGCCTCTGGGGAATCTGCCACAGCACCAGGATTGAGTTTTTCAAGCAAGTCTTTATCACGGAATCCCCAGCTTACACTAATGCAGTCAAGCCCTGAATTTTTTGCCGTTTCAATATCAACCTCAGAATCACCAATATATACACAGGTTTCCTTATTACAGCCCATATCTTCCATAGCTTTAAGTGTGGTATCAGGTGCTGGTTTCTGGCGTATGTTTTCACTATTTCCTATAGCTATGGAAATATATTGTGAGAAGTATATGTTATTTAGCTCTGTTACTGCTGCCTGGTTTTTATTGGACACTATTGAAAGCTTGCAGCCACTAGAATAAAGTTTTTCCAGAAGCTCTGGTATCCCTGTATATGGGCGGGTTTTTATGCGGCAGTTTGCAGTATAATACTGTTTAAACTCATTAAAAATAGCATTAAAACCAGGAGTATCTATCCCATCTTTAAGACAGCGTTCTATCAACACTTTTATACCATTGCCGACAAAGGAACGTACTTCTTCCAATGTATGCTCTGGACATCTGAACTTGCGCATAGTGTGGTTTACAGCATCCGTAAGGTCTTCCAGTGTATCTAAAAGAGTTCCATCTAAATCAAAAATCACAGCGTTGTATTTTTTACTTTTGTCCATTTTGTGCCTCCGTCCATTCCATAAGGTCTGCAAGTGTAATATTGTCAACTACACTATTGATTGCATCATTTAGTTTTTTCCATAAAATATTAGTAGGACAGCCATCAAGCCGGCCACATTGCGCATCATATTCATCTGCACATGCAACAGGCGAAAGAGAACCTTCCATAAGCCTTAAAACCATGCCTGTTGTATATTCTGATGGCGGCTTTGTAAGAAGGTATCCGCCTTGCGGGCCTCTTATGCTTTTGACATAACCAGCATTGTTTAATATTGAAATAATCTGTTCAAGATATTTGTCAGAAATATTCTGTCGCAGTGCAGCTTCTTTTATGCTGACAGGCTTTTCTGAGCAGTTCTGTGCAATATCCAGCATAAGACGCAGTGCATATCTTCCCTTAGTTGATATCTTCATATAGCACCCCCTGGCATCCATTATACTATATTGTGTTGTGGAATTCTACAGTTAATTAAATCTTGGATAGTTTAACTTTACCTGGGTATACGAAAGTTTAGAT
>DKXQ01000274.1 GCA_002493085.1 Lachnoclostridium sp. UBA7122 | reverse complement strand
GTGTTTTAATTATAAACAGTATAACTACAGTTATTATACCGGGGATGAGGATATAAACAAACCAGAAAAAATAGATGATTTATTTAAAGATAATGACAGCATTGAACTTGATATTGTGCTTACCGGAGTGGAAGCGGAAAAATATGTTATTAAAAAACGGTCAGTGAGCCCGGAAACGGGAAACTTGTTAAGTGAATGGAAGAATTTCCAGTATGACAGGAATCTGGACAGTAAAGATATAAAATATATAAGGCGCGCCTGTTATCCGCGTATGAGTATGGAGCATAAAGCTGCAAAGGACAATAGAATTGAATTTCATGTAAAACTTAAGGCACATGAAATTATATTATTCCATATATATGATGTCAGGGTCAAAAGCAGATAGGGCTTAAAAGAGATGCAACAAATGTATGATGTTTGTTGCATCTCTTTTTTTGCTTTATCCTGGAATGAAATATATGTAAAAGAAAATGAAACCAGAAAGGAAGTTGTATTTAATAGTGCAGGCTATAATAGGAAACATGAAAAGGAGATAACCCAGACAGGAAATAAAAATTATAAGATATTTAAGGAGGAAACTATTATGAAAAACGGTAAATTACAGGTAGCAATAATCGGATGTGGCGGAATTGCAAATAAAAAGCATTTTCCAGCTTTAAAATCACAGGCAGACAAGTGTGAAATGGTAGCGTTTTGTGACATTATTCTTGAAAGAGCAGAGCAGGGTGCAAAGGAATATGGCACAGCAGATGCAAAAGTATGTGAAGATTACAGGGAAATAATGAAAGACCCTGAAATTGATGTTGTACATGTATGTACACCTAATGTAGCACACTGTGAGATTACAGTAGCAGCTTTTGAAGCAGGAAAGCATGTAATGTGTGAGAAGCCTATGGCAGCTACTACAGAAGATGCACAGAAGATGATGGATGCATGGAAAAAGTCCGGCAAGAAGTTCACGATTGGATACCAGAACCGTTTCCGCAATGACACACAGATGCTTCATGAAGCTTGTGAAGCAGGAGACCTTGGTGAAATTTATTTTGCAAAGGCACATGCAATCCGCAGAAGGGCAGTTCCTACATGGGGTGTATTTCCAGATAAAGCTAAACAGGGCGGTGGTCCATTAATTGATATAGGAACACATGCACTTGATATCACTCTTTGGATGATGGACAACTACGATGTAGAAAGCGTTACAGGTTCTGTATATGAGAAATTAGGGCATCTTCCAGAGGCTACAAAAGGCAATATGTTTGGAGCATGGGACCCTGAAACTTTTGAAGTAGAAGATTCTGCATTTGGTTTTGTTAAGATGAAAAATGGCGCTACTATCTTCTTAGAGGCTGCATGGGCAATTAATATGAAAGAGTCAAGAGAGGCTGCAACTACTCTGTGTGGTACTAAAGCAGGCGCTGAAATTATAGGCGGCATGAGCAAGGCAGAGGGCGAGTATGACCTGATTATTAATAAGACGAGTCATGGACGTTTAACAGAAGAAACACTGTCAGCTGGCGGCACAATTGCATTTTTTGAGGGCGGTTCTGATAAGCCGGAAGAAGTTGAATGTAAACAGTGGCTTGAAGCAATTTTAGATGACAAAGAGCCTTTAGTAAAACCAGAACAGGCATTTATTGTAACAAAAATACTTGACAATATATATAAATCTGCGGCAGAAGGCAAAGAAATAAAATTCTAATTCTTACAGAGTGGTGTGGTTTAAAATTATAGTTATGGAGGAGATAAATTATGTATAAGTATGATTGGAAAGGACCTAAGCGTGGGGTTGCATTATACAGTTATTCCGCAGAGTTCGGGCTTACAAAGTCACTGGAAGAGTGCTTTGAAGATGTACATGATATGGGAGCGCATGGAATTGAAATCCTGGCAAATACACATATAGAAAATTATCCATATCCTACAGATGAATGGGTAGAAAAATGGTTCCGCTTATGTGATAAATATGAAATTATCCCAGTTGAGTACGGCAACTGGATTGATTCACATGTGCTTGGCAGCCGTGACCTTACTACAGAAGAATCTTATGAAATGCTGGCAAGGGATATCCGCCTTGCACACAGGCTTGGTTTTACAGTTATGAGGACAAAAATGCCAGTTATTACAGACAAGCTTGAACCAGTTAAAAACTGGAGGGAAATTATAAAAATGGCGCTTCCTCTGGCTGAGGAACTTGGCATAAAGATGTGCCCTGAAATACATACACCGACAAACCTAAAAGGTGATATGGTTAATGATTTTGTATCATTTATTAAAGAAACTGGCACAAAGAACTTCGGACTTAACATAGATTTCAGTGTATTCCGTACAGAATTTGCAGAGGGAGAGTATGTAGACCCTAATTATACGCCAAATGTTCCAGAAGATTTAGTTCCGCTGCTCCCATATATTTACTGCTGCCATGCAAAATTTATCAATATGAGTGACGAATTTGAAGAGACTACTATACCTTATAAAGAAATTATCAAGGTATTTAAAGATAATAACTGGGATGGTTATCTTTTAAGTGAATATGAAGGTGCGGATAAATATGACCCAGGATATGAAGTAGGCCAGACGCTCCGCAAACAGCACATTATGTTAAAGAACTATATTGGTGATTAAGGAGGTAAATAAAATGGAAAGAGAAATAATTCAGTCAGTAGGTTTTAGAAATATAAAGAAAGATGGAGAAGTTACAGGTTTCCAGTTTAAAGTCAGGCTTCCTTATTACCGTGGTGTGTTTTTAAGCCAGTTAAGGCCAGGTACTTTGTATGTGGATGGTGAAAAGTTTGAAAAAGAGGACATTATCTGGAATATAAAAGGGGAAGACTATACTTATGAGGAGATGAAAGAAGATTTCCAGACACACTGGGCAGTAACAGAACCAGCAGTACTTAAAGTGAAAAAAGCTGGCGGGCTTTCACAGGGCTTCCATGAGCTGGTATATGGTTTCTGTTTTACATCTTCTTATATGCCTCCTGTTATCCAGGAACACTTAGACCCTGATGCAGAGAATTTTGTGTTTATGCCAGAGTTCGGGCATCATGTAAATAAAAGAAAACTGCTTATTGTGTAGTTATTGGAAAGGGGATGTGGATATATGAAATTAGGTCTTCTTACAGCAATTTGCGATGGAATGACATTTGAAGAGGTAGTGGATTTTGCATCAGAGAACGGTCTTGAGTGCCTTGAAGTGGCATGCTGGCCACAGGGTAGGGCAAAGAGAAGGTATGCAGGTGTAAGCCATATTGATGTTGCAAACCTTACAGAAGAAAAAGCTGCTTATATTAATGAATATTGCAGTAAAAAGAACGTTGTAATTTCTTCTCTTGGATATTATCCAAATACTATGGACCCGGATTTAGAGAAAAGGAAAGGTTATATTGAACACCTTCATAAAATGATTGATGCATCAGCTATGCTGGGTGTAAATATGATTACAACATTCGTTGGGCGTGACCCGTCAAAAACAGTAACAAAAAATCTGGAACTTGTAAAAGAAGTATGGCCTCCACTGGTAAAACACGCAGAAGAGAAGGGTGTAAAGATTGCAATAGAAAACTGCCCTATGCTGTTTACAGAAGATGAGTGGCCAGGCGGACAGAATATTATGACATCACCTTCAAACTGGAGAAAAGTTTTTGCAATTCTTGACAGCAAGAATTTTGGAATCAACTATGACCCTTCACATTTTGTATGGCAGCAGATTGATTATATTAAACCGCTATATGAATTTAAGGATAAGATTTTCCATGTACACTATAAAGATATAAAAGTATACCAGGATAAACTGGCAGATGCTGGTGTTATGGCAGCACCACTTGAGTATATGACACCAAAACTTCCAGGCCTTGGAGATGTAGACTGGGGAAAGTACGTTTCAGCACTTTCAGATATAGGGTATGAAGGATGTACATGTATCGAAGTAGAAGATAAGGCATTTGAAAAGAGCCTTGAGGATGCAAAAAAAGCAGTGGTTTTAAGTGCAAGGTATCTTAGAAATTTTGTTATTTAACCTATAAGGCATTTTAGATGGAGGCAGGACTATGGAAGATATTAGGATTGGTATTATTGGGCATGGCTTTATGGGGCATGAGCATGAAAAGATGCTTACAAAGATGGAAGGAATACGTGTTATTGGATTTTCTGACAGGGACCCGGAACAGCTTAAGGATGTACAGGAAGGTCTTAAACGCTATTCTTCTAATGATGAGCTGATAAATGACCCGGAAGTGCAGGTAGTGCTTATTGCTGCCAATAATAACCAGCACCATGACATTGTAATCCAGGCTGCACGTGCTGGCAAAGATATTATCTGTGAAAAGCCAGTGGCGATGAATCTGGCAGAGCTGGATGACATGATAAATGAAACAAAAAAGTGCGGCGTTAAATTTACAGTGCACCACCAGAGAAGATTTGACCCTGATTTCCGTACTATAAAAGAAGTCTATGACCAGAAAAGCCTTGGCAGTATATATTCAATTAAGAACAGCCTGTATGGTTTTAATGGCAATATGCATGACTGGCATGTGTATATAAGTGAAGGTGGCGGGATGCTTTTTGACTGGGGTGTACACCTTCTCGACCAGATACTCTGGATGATGCCTGGCAGCAAAATTGTAAGTGTTTTTGCAGATGTCAGAAATGTAATTAACTTTGAAGTAGATGATTACTTTAAGATTCTTATGCGCTTTGACAATGGCATTACAGCAGAAGTTGAGCTTGGTACTTACTATCTGACAGATAAAATGCACGATAAGTGGTTTGAACGCCACTGGATGATTTGCGGTGATAAAGGCTGTGCTTATGTGGATGGTTTTGGTCCAGAAGGCAAAATTGTGCGTACTTCCCATCTGCTTACCAACGTATCAGGCAAGCGCACTATGACAGCAGCAGGGCCTACACGTTCATTTGGGCCGCCAGCAGAAGGCACAATAATTACAGAAGAACTGCCATCTGTTTCAACAAGGCATGAAGACTATTTTGAAAATTATAAAAAAGCATATCGTGGTGAGGAAGAATTTCTTGTCAGAATTCCAGAGACAAGAAGAGTCCTGGCTTTAATGGAAGCAGTCCGCGAATCTGCCCGCACAGGGAAATCCATAGACTTTGAATAATAATTTTAAATTTGGTTCATAACCTGACTGTTATCTGGACCCGGGATATATTATATAGTTTTCCGGGTCCAGACTACATTAAATGGGGAATGAGTGTTAGAGGAGGTACTTATGAAAGAAAAGACAAGTCCAAAGCTTGCCATAAGTTATGCACTTGGCGAAGTCGGATGCCAGATGAGCTGGTATATGATTAACAACTATCTGACAATATTTTATACAGATATCGTAGGACTTACGGCAGCAGCTATTTCAGCAATTATGCTGATTGCCCGTGTATGGGATGCTATAAATGACCCAATGATGGGAACTATTGCAGATAATACTAATACACGCTGGGGACGTTTCAGGCCATATCTGATGTTTGCACCGCCAGTTTTAGCTGTTTTTAATATTTTAACATTTACTGTGTTCCCAGTACAAGGTGCATTAAAAGTTGTTTTGTGCCTGATATTCTATATAGGTACAGGTATGGCATATACAGCATGTTCTATCGCTTACCAGGCACTCCAGAACGTTGTTGCCATTGATTCAAAAGTCCGTATGAACCTTGCTACTGCACGTGGCATTGGTTCTTCTGTAATTGGTATATTTATGTCTATGTTTGCAATGCCTATGATTCTCTTTTTTGGCAAGAGTGATGTGGCAACTGCAAAGGGTTATTTCTGGACAACAGTTGTTTTATCTATTGCTATAATTCCTGTGTTCCTGCTTTGTGCAATAGGGTGTAAAGAAACATATACAGAACAGTTACATACAGAAACCAAAGAAAAAATGGGATTTTTCAAAAGCATAAAAGAGCTTGTAAGA
Source organism: Lachnoclostridium sp. UBA7122 (assembly GCA_002493085.1). Lineage (GTDB taxonomy): Bacteria > Bacillota > Clostridia > Lachnospirales > Lachnospiraceae > Butyribacter. Next base: position 820 of record DKXQ01000274.1, on the reverse strand, counting down.
AATGACCAGTTGCTTATGGTAGTTTTAGCTACAATTGGTGGCACAATTTGTGTAACAGGAAGAATGGGGCTTTTAGTTTACTATGTAATCTATGTAGCTGGCTCATACCAGGCAGTTGCATATATATTTACAGTAATGACAGTTGCACAGCTTATTGGTACTGTATTTGTACCATGGGGCACTAGCAAGTTTGGGAAGCGCAATTATATGATAATACTAAATGTTATAATGATAACTGGCTTTGTGCTTATGTATATTAATCCAACAAGCAATCTGGCTTATCTTATGGGTGTTTCATTTATATGCGGACTGTGTAACTCAGCTTCTTCTATTTGTTATGGTATGGTGGGAGATTCCATTGAATATGGTGACTGGAAACTTGGAACACGCCAGGAAGGTGTCGCAGCTTCAATGTTAAGCTTTGGTGTTAAAATTTCTACTGCAATATGTGGTTCTGCTGGTGTACTGCTCTTATCGGCTGCTGGTTATGTAGCTGGTGCTGAACAGACAGAAGCTGCTAAAGCTGGCATTAACCTGGTAGTAAATATTATACCTGCTGTAATAGCTGCTATATCAATAGTTCCACTATTTTTCTACAAACTGACACCTAAGCGTGTTGCTGAAATCCGTGAAGACCTGGATGCAGGAAGACATGCATGGGATTCAGAAAAAAAATAATGTCCCAGTAATTAAAGTTACTCTATAAAGCCCTGTATTTCAGGGCTTTATAAATCTGGAGGAAAAAAGATGAAGCACCAGCGGCCCCTTTCCAAACCATACTGCCTTTTGGAAAAATCTTTGAAACCTGCCAGAGAATTTA
>DKXQ01000132.1:3786-4879 GCA_002493085.1 Lachnoclostridium sp. UBA7122 | reverse complement strand
TGCAGTTATAACAGGCTGCCTGCGTATTAGTAAAGAAAGTATATTTACAGGACTTAACAATTTAAAGGTAATTTCTGTATTAGATGACAGTTATGCAGAATACTTTGGCTTTACACAACACGAAGTTGATATTTTTCTTAATGCTTATAATATAATACAAAGAAAAGATGAAGTTAAAAACTGGTATGATGGATATCTTTTTGGAAAAACAGAAGTGTATAATCCCTGGAGTGTCATAAACTATATTTCTGATATTGTTTACAAAAATACAGAATTTCCTAAACCTTATTGGTCTAATACATCATCAAATAATATTGTACATGAACTAATTGAAAATTCAGATGATGGCACAAGACAGGAACTTGAAAAACTTATTGCAGGTGGCACGATAGAAAAACCTGTATACGAAGATATCACTTATGCAGACATCTATAAATCCCAGGATAATTTATGGAACTTCTTATTTTTTACAGGCTATCTAAAAGCTGTTGAAAAAAAATTCAGGGAACGGCAGATATATCTTTCCGTGACAATACCAAATGAAGAAATCTTGTATATATATGAAAACACAATATCAGAATGGATGCAGCAAAAAATAAACACAATAGATTTTTCAGGGTTTTATAATGCTATATTATATGGTAATACAGAGGCTATTGAAGATTTTTTAAGAAAACAGCTCCATGCTAGCATCAGTTTTATGGACAGTGCAGAAAATTTTTATCATGGTTTTCTGTTAGGACTTCTGGGAAGCTTGCAGGGATATGAGAAACTTTCAAACCGTGAAAGCGGTGAGGGACGTTATGATATTATACTAAAACCATATGATGAGCGTAAACCTGCAGTAATCTTTGAACTAAAACGTGCCAGGCGTTTTACAGAAATGGAGGCTATGTGCCAGGAGGCATTGCAGCAGATAGAATACAAACATTATGATGCAGAACTTATAGACGAAGGATATACTATTATTAAAAAATATGGAATATGCTTCTGTAAAAAAAGCTGCAGGGTAATAAGCGGAAACATAAGCGGCAGGCAGGGACTGATAGTGTAACTTTACCTGAAGAATTATATAGCTCTGGCGGTTTCAAAA
>DKXQ01000132.1:0-3459 GCA_002493085.1 Lachnoclostridium sp. UBA7122 | reverse complement strand
ATACTGCCTTTTGGAAAAATCTTTGAAACCTGCCAGAGAAGCCTGACAACAAAAGCAATAGTTAAAGCTATATTTGCTTTATTTTTTTACTTTTACGCTTTTAGATGATGACCATGCTGAATAATAAACCTCATCATTGTATAAACGGTATGCCCTTACCTGCACAAAATACTTCTTTCCACCTTTCAGTTTGCCGATAGTCTTTGTGCTTTTATTTTTTGAATCTGTTTTTTTAACATCAGTAGTAGTATTTTTAAATGACTTTGTTGTGCTAATCCTGACCTGATATCCTGAAGCCTTTTTATTTTTACTCCATTTAACAGTTAATTTTTTAACGGTCTTACTTTTTGCACTTTTTATACTTACTTTACTTAAATAATATGTATATTCAGGTGTAGATAATTCGCTCTCAGTATCTCCAGCATAAGAACATATAGTGTATCCATATCCGCCATCACTACTTATATCCTTGTCATCATAGTCTTCTGTCTCTGCATCATTGATAGTAGCAATCTTATTCCAGTTCTTGCCATTTTTAGAACGGTATATATTGTATCCATCAATATCTGATGTATCAGAACATGACCACGAAATGCTGACCTTGTTATTATTATTTGATACTTCTTTTATTTCTGGTACAGGAAGTTCAGTATCATATATACTTGAATCAGTATTTTTATCTTCATCCCAAAAACCAATATCTATATCACTCATATCTGGACTATCTGCTGGCGCTTTAGTTGGTACTGTAACAGATGGTGCTGCACTTGCCGCTGGGATTTTACTTGGTGCTGCACTTACTGCTGGACTTTTACTTGGCGCTGCACTTGCTGCTGGACTTTTACTTGGCGCTGCACTTGCTGCTGGACTTTTACTTGGTGCTGCACTTGCTGCCGGACTTTTACTTGGTGCTGGACTTTTGCTTGGTGCTGTACTTGCTGCTGGACTTTTGCCTGGTGCTGTACTTGCTGCCGGACTTTTACTTGGTGCTGGTGTTCTGCTTGGTGCTGCACTTGAAGCTGGTGTTTTGCCAGTACTTTCTTCAGAAATCTTAAAGTCTTTTTCAATGCTGCCTTCATAATATCCAAGCCCTGTAACAAGAACTGTAGCTGTTCCAGTTTTGTCATTATCTGTATAGCTTACTTTATAATCTTTATCTTCATCCAGTACAGTAGAGCCATCTGTTACTTTAATTTTCTGTTCTACCTTGCTGCCTGTATATTCTTTATCAATTACACCTTCAATACGGAAATCCTCCAGCTTCCTTTTTACAGTAACATTACAAGTTGCTGTTTTTCCTCCTGCTGAAGCTGTCACTTTTGTCTCTCCCGCAGCACGCCCTGTAATTTTACCACTGTCATTTACAATTGCAATACCAGGGTTAGCTACTTTATATGAGACTTTATCTGTTGCATCAACAGGCGACAATGTTGATACAAGTTCAAAAGAAGCATCCTTATATACAGTAACTTCTGTACTATTTAAATTAATGGATACACATGGAACAGTGACATCTATAGAATATTGTCCAACAACACCATTAATAGCCGTTGCTGTAATTTCAGCACTGCCAGTGCTTAAAGCCTTAACCATTCCCTTTTCATCGACCGTTGCAACCTCATTATTGCTGCTGCTCCACTGCACCATAGCATCTGTTACATTATCAGGCTTTAATACAGCCTTTAACTGCATACTGCTTCCTTTAGCCATGCTGTTTCCATCACCTGTAATCTCTACAGATGTAACATCAATGCTTTTTACTGTAATTGTAAAAGACGTTTTCTTGCCACCATATTCTATAAAAATAGTCTGTTCACCAATCAGCGATGTATCATATTCCTGAAGCATATCTTCTGTTATAGCAACAGTTGTGCTATAACCATCTTCATAAATAATATTTACTGTGCCGCCAGACAAGTCAATTTTTTCACCCTGGCTGTAATTAGTCTTAGATGGAAGTGTTATTATATCAAAACCATCTATGCGGTGCTGGCGGTTTGACTTTAACTGTGGGTATGGATAACTGGAGTAAGGGTCAATTTCCCATACCTTTTCAAAATCAAATCCAACATATACACTCTGGGTACGCATCTGGGCTTCAGTAAGCATTGTCGCATATCTATCAAGGCTTTTACCTTTTAAAGCATAAATATAACCACGGCTACTGCTGTCAGATATAGGATATCTTTCTACTTCTCCTATATTGTAACAAGAATAAATCTCATCATAATAATAGTAGTCGCTCATACCAAGAATACCATTACCAGAAACCTTTGCTGTATTATAACAGTTGGAAATTTTTCCTGAACCGAGGTATCCTGCAATTCCTCCTGTATAATCTCCCTGGTTATTTATAACTCCATCTACATAACATTCTGAAATAGTTCCACTATAACTACTATAGGCAGTGATGCCTCCTGCATATTTAGCATTTGTATTTATATTAACACCTGAAAGTCCTAAGCGCCTGATAGTGCCATAATTAATACTAAAAAGCCCAACATAATTATAAGAATCTCCATAAATATGCATCCCTTTAATCCTGTAACCATTGCCATCCAAAATACCTGAAAATTCCTTTAATGGTGTCCATCCATGTCCTGTATCCCAGGAACCGCCTTCTTTTGTTTCCTCTGTAATGTCAATATCATTCATCAGAATATAATTACCATCGGGATTATTATTAATATCTACTAAATCGGCAATGGTATATATTTTTGTATATGAAGATAAGTCTTCGTCACCGCCTTTCCTTGCTTCATGTAAAACCTTCTTACTGCCAGGTGTTACAGATTCTGCTGTTACGTTTGCTGGCGCTATTGCAGTTAGTACAAGTGCAAATGCCAGCATAAATGGCATAATAGCACGTTTAAAATGCCAGCGTAGTTTTACTGTCCTTTCTGTTTTTTTAGTCATAGTTTTTCCTCCTTTTAAAAAATATTAGTTAAACGGATATTTGTAATCCGTTCCGCTGCTTGCTTAATATATGTTATTATATTATAGCTATATTTTATATATCTTTAACATATTATACTATTACTATAAAAATTTTTCAACTAAATTATCTTCATTTTCTTTAAACAGAAGTTCTGTAGCATAGTAAAAACCTATAGTAAACCATTCTTTTTTTGCAGAGTAAGCTATATTAAAGCATAAATCGCGTATGGATTCCCAGTCATATTCTGGAAATTTTTCTTTATAGGCTGTAATTTCCCTGTCTACCTCATCGCTGATTTTCTTATCAGCCTTTGCCTGCCCTGGAATTTTTTCCTGCATATTGTCGAAGATATCATATAAAAGTTTTTTCATAAATTTCATCCTTTCATTAACAAAGGCCAGTTTTTATAACATATAACCTTTATATAGTGGTTAGTTTTTATTGTACACTTTTGTATCCAGGATTGTTGCGCTGGCAGCGCAGTTTTAAATTTTTTTATAATCGAGTAGGGGAGATTTTCT
>DKXQ01000159.1 GCA_002493085.1 Lachnoclostridium sp. UBA7122 | reverse complement strand
ATTTATTGAACGATATACTAGTTTTTTAATAAATTCTAATGCAAAATTTTGTTCGCTTTCTGGCAATATCTCCATAAGGTCGATAACCTGTTTTGTTATTGTGCTCATATTTTTGCTCCTTTCTAGGGATTATTTATATATATTTCCTCTTGAATCCACATCAATTATATATAATATATTTATTTCCCCATTTGGGCGATAATTATATACAATCCTGTATTTTCCTACCCTCAGACGTTTTCGCCCATCTGCAAAGCCTTGTAACATTTTTATATCACCTTTTGGTGGCTGTTCTGTCAATCCCTCGATTGCTTTCTTTATCCGCTGTTTTGCCGGCCTGTCCAGACTGTTAATGCGGCTTTATTGCTATATTCAATTTTTAAGCATCTTATTTCTTCTTTCTCCCTTTCGGGTTATTAGTCTTTTATCTACTGGACTAATTACATTATAATATATGTGCGTAATATATGCTATTATAATATAAAACAAGATTTGTAACTAAATTGTCTTGGTTTTAACACTTATTTGTGTTAATATATATTATAAGAAAATTGAATGGAGGTATTACATATGGCAGATTTATCAGCTATCAGTGCCCTGTCTTCTCTTAGCGAAAGGGATTTATATTACCAGTATTTAATAAATCACAATTCAACCAGTACTATGCTTAATGCCCTGTCAGGCAATTATTCAGATGTTTCAGACGGTACCAGCATGGCAGGTATTATGGGTGCAGTCAGCCAGGCGTATTCATCTTCTGGGCTTTCTTCTGTTCTTGGCCCAGCTTTTGGCATGGCAGATAATGGAGATATAAGTTCACTTGGTGCTATTTCAAGTTTTTCATCTATTCTTAAACTGTACCTTAATTCTGAGGCAAGTGAAGCGGCTAATATGGCAGAGAAGCTCTCCGATGTACTGGAAACAGCAGATGAAGCAGGTGAATCCATGACTAATTCATATAAAACAGTACAGGAGATATATAAGTATTTTGTGGATAAATCTTCATTGGCGGCACAGGCACTTAATAAAAATTCTGTTGCTTCTTCTTCACAGGCAGCATCTTCACCACAGGCACAGCCTTCACGGGCTGCGGCAGTGGATAATTTCGACTTTGACAGTTATATAAATAATATTGATAAACAGATTGAGAATAGCATTAATGCAACGGTTGCATCTACAGGAATCAGTATGGTTTAGCTGCGGAATTAAATCTTAATTAAAAAGTAATACAAAAGTAATATATATATTATAAATATGACATAAAAAGATGGTAAGATAAATAATTGGATAATTTATCTTACCATTTTTTACCTTTATGGATTTAGATGTTGAGATTCATAAAATTATATTTGATTTTATGTTTAATAAAAATTTTTATAATTATCCTTGTGGATATGTATACTGTAATTAACAGGGCTGGAACTGCCCTTAACGGCATCTCATACATATCCTGGCAGCTAATCTTGATTTGCCATATACACAGCAGGAAGAGAGTTATAATATAACTATGTTGTTCATTCTTGTATTTTTGTATAGTAAAATTATGTTTCCTGGCTGTATATAAAAGTATAAAGTCTTCTGTGGCATCTTTTGCATCATGGTGTGTACTGTCAATAAGGCTGAGTACTACAGGTGTAAAAAATGATGCGAGAAAAATATAAAATGGTGTTGCAGGCATTGGATAATATACTATTATGAGAAGTACAAGCAGGATGTATTTTGAATATTTTAATCCTGTATATCTGCTTATCAGAGATAGCTCGTTATTAATTTTTTTACTATTTGACATATTATGCTCCCATCTGGTATCTTTATATAGTTATAAAATTATTATAAAACATATAGTGGTTTTAGTCAAAATTAAAAAATTTGCTTTTAAATTTACGATAAATGGTATATAATGATGGAGTGTATGTTTAAATTTGTTTAACTTTGGAAAAAATAGAGTTGTAAGTTGCGTTGAAAGGAGAAAATAAATGGCAGGCAGCGATATCGGAATTGATCTGGGTACAGCTAATGTACTTGTTTATATAAAGGGTAAAGGTGTAGTTTTAAGAGAACCATCGGTAGTTGCATTTGACCGGGATACTAACAAAATAAAGGCAATTGGAGAAGATGCAAGGCTTATGCTTGGGCGTACACCTGGCAATATTGTTGCAGTGCGTCCGCTGCGCCAGGGTGTTATTTCTGATTATACTGTAACTGAAAAGATGTTGCGGTATTTTATCCAGAAGTCATGTGGTAAAACACGTTTCAGGAAACCACGTATCAGTGTTTGTGTTCCAAGTGGTGTTACTGAAGTTGAGAAAAAGGCTGTAGAAGACGCAACATATGAAGCTGGAGCAAGGGAAGTAGCAATTATAGAAGAACCTATAGCAGCAGCTATAGGTGCGGGAATTGATATAGCAAGGCCATGTGGCAATATGATTGTAGATATAGGAGGCGGTACTGCTGACATAGCTGTAATTTCGCTTGGCGGTACAGTGGTCAGTACATCAATCAAGGTTGCAGGTGATGATTTTGATGAAGCTATTGTCCGTTATATGCGCAAGACGCACAACCTGCTTATAGGAGAGAGGACTGCTGAAGATATAAAGATTACAATCGGGTCTGCATATAAGCGCCCGGAAGTTGTATCAATGGATGTGAGGGGACGCAATCTTGTTACAGGCCTTCCTAAGACTATAACGGTAACATCAGATGAGACGCTGGATGCATTAAAAGAGATAACATCACAGATAGTTGAAGCTGTACATGCAGTACTTGAAAAGACACCGCCAGAGCTTGCAGCAGACGTTTCAGACAGAGGGATTGTGCTTACAGGCGGCGGAAGCCTGTTATATGGGCTTGAAGAGCTTATAGAAGAGAGGACAGGCATTAATACAATGACAGCAGATGACCCGATGACAGCCGTTGCAGTAGGTACTGGAAAGTTTGTTGATTTCCTGAGTGGAAAACGTGATGAGCCTAAATAATTTATTATAGTACTGTTAATATATGGTTTGCCAGATGTAACCAATAGTGTGTATCCTGTATTGCTTTATACCAGTTTTTATAATATAATATGGATTGTAACTACAGTATAAATATGTTTTGCATGGAAGGGGAATATAGATGGTCAGAGGATTGTACACTGCATATACAGGTATGATTAATGAACAGAAAAGACTGGATGTCATTTCTAATAACCTTGCTAACTCAGCCACAGTAGGTTATAAAGCAGAAAATGTTACCAGCCAGTCTTTTAAGGATATGATGGCAGTTAAAATAAGAGATGGTTCTAATGCGTTTTTAGATGTGCCTATTGGCAATATGAACCTTGGTGTAAAAATAGGTGAGACTTATACAGACTGGGGCCAGGGTTCCCTTAGGGAAACTGGCAATACATATGACATTGCCATACAGGGCCAGGGGTTTTTCCAGATGAGGGTTACAGATGCGGGCGGCAATGATGAGATAATGTATAACCGCAATGGACAGTTTACCATGACAAGAGATGGATTTATAGTTGATGCATATGGAAACCATCTGCAGGGTTCAGGTGGCGATGTGCAGATACCAGCAGACACGGTTGATGTTGCAATAAAGAACACAGGTGTAGTGTATGCAGATGGTGTAGTTATAGACAGGATTGCACTTGTAGATTTTGAAGATTATAATTATCTTGAATATTATGGTGAAAATATGTTCAGGCCAGTAAACGGGGCTGTACAGACAGCATCTGATGCCAGCATGTTACAGGGATTTACAGAGCAGTCCAATGCAAATGTTATTGACCAGATGGTCTCAATGATTACAATAACACGTGCTTATGAAGCTGGCCAGAAGATGATACAGACACAGGATAATCTTATCGGCAAAGCAGTTAATGAAGTTGGCAAGTTATAATTCTGTTATAACTGTCTTTATAAAACATAGGGTGATGGCTGGTTTATCTGTGGCAGTGTTTTATACCACAGGGAAAGGAGGTTTTATATTATGATGAGGTCGCTTTGGACTGCTGCGTCGGGTATGAAAGCCCAGCAGATAAGTCTTGATACTATATCAAATAATCTGGCAAATATTAATACAACTGGTTATAAAAAAGAAACAACAGGCTTCCAGTCACTATTATACCAGACTGTGCAGAAGGAAACTAAGGATACAAATGGCGATGAAAAGCCTATTGGTGCACAGGTCGGGCTTGGTGTAAGGGTTTCTGCAATAAGCACATCATATAATGGTGATGGCGAACTTATTGCAAGTGACGGGGATTTTGATTTTGGCATAAATGGCGATGGCTTCTTTATGGTTGAAATGCCTGACGGCTCAACATCATATACAAGAAATGGCCATTTTATTATGGCAGTAGATACCAATGGAATGACGCTGACAACAGCAGACGGGTATCCGGTGCTTGATACTAACAGCAATCATATTACATTTGATATGGATTTTGATATTAACACACTTTATTTTGACAATTACGGCAATATATTTGCCAGAGGTGCTGATAACAATCCTGTTTCTTTAAACATTTCGATTGGCATGACACAGTTTAATAATCCTTCAGGCCTTAATAAGATAGGTGACAGTTATCTTGAAGAATCTGTTGCATCAGGCGCTCCAAGGGTCGAACGTCTTGACCCTGTTTTACGCCAGAGCATTGTCAAACATAAATATCTTGAACATTCAAGTGTGCAGGCAGTAGATGAAATGGTTGATATGATTGTGACACAGCGCGCTTATGAGATGAATTCAAAAGCAATACAGGCTTCAGATGAAATGCTCCAGCAAGCCAATAATTTAAGGTCATAGCCATATACATATATAGAAAGGTAAGGTGGTATTGTGAGTTCTGTATTAGATATATCATCTATATATAATACATATAATAATATTGGTTCAGTTTCTGGTTCATCTTTACAAAATAAGCTGGACAATATGGATTCTGAAAGTGATGACAAGAAACTTATGGAGGTCTGCAAGGACTTTGAATCATATTTTGTACAGAAGATAATTGAAGAATCTAAAAAAACACTTGAAAATACGGATGAACAGGGCGAGTATATGCAGTATTTCAGCAATATGCTTAATGAAACTTATGCTGATGCAATTACTGAAGGCGGCGGGCTGGGTCTGGCCCAGCAGTTGTATGATTCAATGAAGACACAATATAGTTTATAATTTATAAAGCCGCTGCCTTTGGGCAGTGGCTTTAAGTGTATAAATATGTTACTATTCACGGTCTATGCCGTTCATAGTAACAAACAGCGCTTTACAGCGCTGAAATGCACACATTTTGCAAGAAAACATGCAAAATGGCGCTGAAAAAAAGAAAGGATTGTTTTTTAATGATAGAAGCCGAAGGATATGTTGACCGCATTACTTTCCGCAATGAAGATACTGGTTATACGGTGTTATATCTGGCTAACCCATCCCCAAAAGATGGCGGGGATGATGAGGTATGCTGTGTAGGGTGTTTTTCTTTTGTATCTGAGGGGGAGTATCTTGTGGTCAGGGGACAGGAAGTAGTACATAAAAGTTATGGTCCGCAGATACAGATGGAAAGTTATGAAGAAAAGCAGCCAGATGATGCGGTTGCGGTAGAAAAATACCTTGGCTCTGGCGCTATAAAGGGAATAGGACCTACACTTGCTGGAAGAATTGTAAAAAAGTTCCAGTCAGATACATTTAAAATAATTGAAGAGGAACCTGAAAGGCTCGCAGAAATTAAAGGCATAAGTATGAAAATGGCTGTAAGTGTTGCAGAGCAGTTTCTTGCAAAAAGACAGATGAGGCAGGCTATGATGTTTTTGCAGGACTATGGCATAAGCATGAATATGTCTGTTAAAATATATAAATTTTATAAAGATGGCATTTATGAGGTTCTTAGAAAAAATCCATACAAGCTTGCTGAAGATATACCAGGTGTAGGATTTAAAACGGCAGATTCTATCGCTATGAGGGCAGGCTTTTGCCAGGATTCACAGTCCAGGATACAGGCAGGCATTTTATATGCATTACAACAGTCAGGGACTAACGGGCACTGTTATCTTCCTGAGGATGAGCTTGCTACTTTTGCTTCAGAGCTTTTAATGTTAGACAGGGAAATAGTTTCAAGGGAAATAGATTCCCTTGTTTTGAATAAAGAAGTTACAATACAGGAAACCGCAGATGAGAAAAGGCTGTATATAAGCAGGCTGTATTATATGGAATTAGACTGTGCAAGAATGTTAGTGGACCTTAATATACCTTTTCCTGCTGATATTGAAGAACTTGAAAAAAAGGCTGGCATAACTGGGCAGCAGCAAAATATCACGCTTGATGAACTACAGAAACAGGCGGCATGCCAGGCTGCAATGAATGGAGTTATGATAATAACAGGCGGTCCAGGAACGGGCAAAACAACTACAATAAATACTATACTGGCTCTTTTGGAATCAGAGGGGCTTGATGTACTTCTGGCAGCACCTACAGGCAGGGCAGCTAAAAGGATGTCTGAAACATCTGGAAGGGAAGCACAGACAATACACAGGCTGCTTGAAGTAAATGGTGGTGGTGATGACGGCAGGGGCGGAATGCATTTTGAAAGAAATGAGTTACAGCCACTTGAGGCGGACGCTGTTATAGTAGATGAATTTTCGATGGTTGATATATATCTTCTGCATGCGCTTTTAAAAGCACTTGTACCTGGCACACGCCTCATAATAGCTGGAGATGTAAACCAGCTTCCATCTGTAGGACCAGGCAATGTATTAAAAGATATGATACAGTCAGGATTTTGCAATGTAGTAAAACTGAATCATATATTCAGGCAGGCAGCAGAAAGTGAAATAGTGACCAATGCCCATAAAATTAATGCAGGAGTGCAGATAAGCCTTGATAATAAAAATATGGATTTCTTTCATCTTGAAAGAGATAATCCACAAGATGTAATAAATGTTGTAATACAGCTTGTTATGAAAAATCTTCCGCCATATGTAAATGCAACTGCATATGATATACAGGTACTTACTCCGGTAAGAAAAGGGCTGCTTGGTGTAGAGAACCTTAACAAAGTCCTGCAGGGCTATATGAATATGGAATCATCTTATAAACGTGAAAAGGAATTCCATAGCACACTTTTCAGGGAAAATGATAAGGTGATGCAGGTTAAGAATAATTACCAGATAAGATGGAGCAAAAAAAACAGATATGGGGATATATATGAAGAAGGCACAGGTGTATTTAATGGTGATATAGGAGTTATAAAAAGTATATTGGATATAGAAGAAAAAGTTATAGTTGAATTTGAAGAAGGCAAGCTTGCAAGTTATGATTTTAATGAGATGGACGAGCTGGAACTTGCATATGCTGTAACAGTACATAAGTCGCAGGGAAGTGAATATCCAGCAGTAATTATTCCAATACTTGGCGGCCCAAGGATGCTTTTAAACAGGAATCTTTTATACACAGCAGTAACACGGGCAAAAAAGTGTGTGACAATTGTTGGAAGCAAGGCTGTAATATACCAGATGATAAAAAATATAAATGAGCAGAAGCGTTATTCTGGACTGTGCCAGCGCATAGTAGAAATGGAGGAAAGTGATATTAAAAGATATAGTTAAAAGCACAGGGCGTTATATAACAGGAATTGTATATCCAGAACGGTGTCCTCTGTGCGGCAGGACAATGTATGCTGGCAGTGCTGGCATTATATGCCAGAAGTGTTATGGAAAGGCAGAATATACGGGAGATTCTGTTTGTATGAAATGTGGCAAGCCAGTTAGTGAAGATACAGAATTCTGTATGGACTGTACAGGAAAGGAAACTTCATTTATCTGTGGAAAGGCAGTTTTTGTATATAACCAATATCTGCAAAAATCAATGGCAGGGTTTAAATATTATGGAAGGGCAGAATATGGCCGGTTTTATGCTATGGAGATGTTTAAAAAATATGAAAGCTGGATAAGAAAAATATCACCTGATGCATTAATACCAGTTCCTGTACATGAGGACAGAAGGCTTAAAAGAGGTTATAACCAGGCAGAAATTATAGCAGGCTGGCTTGGGGAAATGACAGGGATACAGGTAGTAAGTGATATGGTTATACGCAAAAAGCATACAAATCCTCAAAAAGAATTGTCAAATAAGGAAAGAAGAAGAAATTTGTATGGTGCATTTGATATAGTTAAGAAAAGCAGGGAGTTGTATCCAAAGATTAAATGTGTTATAATAATTGATGATATATATACGACAGGCAGTACAATCGAAGAATGCTCTTATGTATTGAAAAGTGTACATATTAATGAAATTTATTTTTTGTGTACTTGTATAGGCAAAGGATATTAATGAAAGGGGGTATTTAATATGGATGTCAGGAATTGCAGGAAATGTGGGAACTTATTTGAATTTATGGGTAATCCAGTATGTCCAAACTGTGTAAAACAAATGGAAGAAAAGTTTCTGGAAGTCAGGCAGTATATTTATGACAATCCAGGTGCAAGCATGCCAATGGTTTCAGAAGAAACAGATGTACCTATGCAGCAGATAAAGAAATGGGTACGTGAAGAAAGACTGAGTTTTTCTAAAGATTCAAATGTTTCAATCCAGTGTGAAAAATGTGGGAGGCCAATACTTACAGGAAGATATTGCCCAGGATGCAAAAAGAATATGGCAAATTCATTAAATAATTTATATGTTACAACCGCACCACCAAAAGACAAGAAATCTGCTGGCGCTAAGATGCGGTTTTTGGGGGAATGATGCACTTAATTAAAGGAGGGAGCTTAGTGACAGATATGGAGGTAGATGAGATTTTCGATTGTGCTTTTGTACCAGTATCTAAAAAAATAGCTTCATTGAATTTAAGAAGAGAGTTAGATAGGGATATAGACGGAGGAGATAGTTATACTGGTTCAGTATATACAAAAGGAAAGTTTAATTCTCTGATAGTTTGCGAAATTTCGTCTGCTGTTTATGAACATATCATATACGTTATGAATGGTGGAGAACCGGCCCCTGGAGAAGAGTTGCTATACATTAATGAGTATATAAATATTGTTTGTGGATATGCCTTGTCCAATATCAACAATAAGTTAGGAGGCTCATCAAGACTTACAGTTCCCGTATTTGGAGAAAAAGGGGAAAGATTCAGGGAAGAATCTGGAAAATCTAAAAGTGTTGTATTATATTATGAAACTGATATCGGAGTAATCCGTGTTTCAGTTTATTATTAAAGAAGCTCTTAAATTTTAAAGGAGGATGACAAATGGGTAAGACAACTCTTATGGTAGTAGATGATTCACCATTTGCTTCTAAACAGATTAAAGATATTGTTGAAGAAAATGGATATGAAGTTATTGGTTATGCTAAAGATGGCGAAGAGGGGATAAGGATGTATGAAGAACTGCATCCGGATATGGTTATTCTGGACATAATTATGCCAGGCATTGACGGACTGGAAACAGCGCAGATATTACAGGAAAAGGATCCCGATGTTACAATTCTTATGCTGAGTTCACTGTGTGATTCTGGTACTTTAGAAGAAGTCAGGGCTATCGGTGTGAAATATCTTATACCAAAACCGTGGGAAGATGATGTTCTTCTTGCAACGCTTGAACTATTGAAAAAACAAAGGGATGAAAAGCTTGCAAAAAAGGCTTAATGATAAAAACTGGATTGGTTACTATACATAGATGGTTATAGTAACCAATTTTGTAATTATGCACAAAAATTTTTCAAAAATATATGAGAAATCACAATAAATGTACGGTTGACGAACACTATAGATATAGAATATACTTTCCTTGTTTACAATTTATTTTGATATACAAAATAAGTAAGATAGAAATACATAATTTTTTAACCAGATTTTATGAATTATTAGGAATGATTCCATGGACAAAGCTTTAGATACAATTAATGCACAATTAGTTAATATTTTTGATAATGTCTTGCGCATTGAAGCGGCTTCAGTTACAGATAAGTGCGGGGCAAAGCTTTCAATGACAGAAGTGCATACAATTGCTGCTATCGGGACTGGCGACTTGAAAAGCATGGGCGAGGTTGCAGAAAACCTGCATATAACAGTCGGGACACTGACTGTTGCAATTAATAATCTTGTAAAAAAAGGATATGCCATAAGATATAAAAGTGAAAAAGACAGAAGAATTGTAAGAGTTGGTTTGACTAAACAGGGTAAAAAAGTATATTATATACATGAGAAGTTCCATACAGACATGGTAAATGCTATGACTGAAGGAATTAGCGGTGATGATATGGGTGTATTAGCCAGGATAATGTCAAATCTTGACAATTTCGTGGCACAGTTTTAATATTAATGCTGGCGGGTTTACAGATAAATATCGGATAGGAGTAAGGTAGTATGACAACAAGAATAATTGCTACAGGGGCATATGCGCCAGAACAGGTTATTACTAATGATGACCTGGCAAAGGTGGTCGACACAAGTGATGAATGGATTACTAAACGTACAGGAATCAGGGAAAGGCATATATCATCAGGCGAAAATACATCCGGGCTTGCAGTAAAGACAGCCAGACAGATCCTTGAGAGAGCAGGCATAAAAGCCGGGACACTGGATTTGATAATTGTAGCATCCGTAACGGCTGATTACAGTACACCTGCTACTAGCTGTATAGTGCAGAAAGAAATAGGGGCACATAATGCAGTTGCTTTTGATGTTTCTGCAGCCTGCAGTGGCTTTATGTTTGCTTTAAGCATAGCTGACAAATACATAAAGGCAGGCGTCTATAATAATGCAATGGTAATCGGTGCAGAGACTCTTTCAAAAATTGTTGACTGGTCTGACCGTTCTACATGTGTCCTTTTCGGTGATGGAGCTGGCGGTGCATATGTTGAAAAATCAGAGACAGATGGCATAATAAAAGAAGAAATTGGAACAAAAGGCGAAATATGTGATATACTGACAGGAGGTTATACTGCCTGTTCAAATATATTTAGTGAAAATAATGATAGCACAGACAATTTATGGTATGTCAGCATGAATGGCAGGGAAGTTTTTAAATTTGCTACTAAATCAGTAGTAAAAAGTGTGGAAAGAGTGCTTAAGGATGCGGGTGCAGTCCCTGGTGATATTAAGTATGTTATTCCACACCAGGCCAATGCCAGGATAGTAGAAGTAATTTCTAATAAGTTAGCTATACCTTATGAAAAGTTTTATATAAATATGGACAGATATGGGAATACTTCATCAGCAAGTATTCCAATAGCCCTTAATGAATTAAATGAAAAAGGGCTGTTAGAAAGAGGGGACAGGATTCTGCTGACAGGTTTTGGCGGAGGGATGACGTGGGGGACTATGTTAATCTCATGGTAGTATCATGATGTATTTCTGCAAACACATGTTTACAGAATTATATATATTTATTATTCAAATCTAGTTAGGAGGAAAGAATTATGATATTTGAAAAAATCAGGGAGATTATTGCAGAGCAGACAGGCAAGGATGAAAACGAGATTACATTAGATACTAATGTAAAAGATGACCTTGATGCCGATTCTTTGGATTTATTCCAGATTATCAACGATATTGAAGATGAATTTGATATATCTGTAGAAGACCCGGAGGCTATTGTTACAGTAAAAGATATAGTTGATTTTGTTGAAAATCATAAAAATTAAAAAGCATAGTTGTCTGGCAGCACCGGTAAATTATTCCGGTGTATGCCGGACAATTCTATAATATGTGGAGGATGCAGATGAAAACTGTATTTATGTTCAGTGGTCAGGGTGCGCAGTATGCTGGTATGGGTAAAGATTTGTATAATAATTACAAAGTTGCAAAAGAAATATTTGACAGGGCAGATGAAGTGCTCGGTTATTCTATAAAAGATATTTGTTTTAATGGTGAAGGAAAACTTGACGATACAGAGTTTGCGCAGCCTGCAATTCTTACTATGAGCATAGCTGCGATGAAGGTTATAGAGGAGCACGGAGTACGTGCTGATATGGCAGCAGGCTTAAGCCTTGGTGAGTATTCTGCATATGTGGCAAGCGGTGCTATGGATTTTGAAGAAGCAGTTGCTCTTGTCCAGAAAAGAGGAAAATTTATGGCAGAAGCAGTTCCAAGTGGTACAGGAGCTATGTATGCTGTTATAGGATTAGATACAGAGTTAGTTGAAGAAGCTTGCAAAGAAGCTGTGGACGAGGGACTTGGACTTGCAGTTCCTGCTAATTATAATGCACCTGGACAGATTGTTATAGCAGGAAAAACAGAAGCTGTTACAAGGGCAGCAGAGTTTGCAAAAGAAAAGGGGGCAAAGATGGCAGTAAGGCTTAAGGTCAGCGGGCCATTCCACACAGAACTTTTAAAGCCTGCAGCGGAAAAACTTGCCCCTGAGCTTAGGAAAATGACTATATCGCCTATGACTATACCTGTCTATACAAATGTCAGTGCAGAAATAGTAAAATCAGAAAGTGAGATTATCCCTATATTGGAAAGACAGATATGCTGTCCTGTAAGATGGGAAGATACAGTGCGCAATATGCATAAAAATGGTGCAGATACATTTATTGAGATAGGTCCTGGCAGGACATTGTGTGGATTTGTTAAACGTATAGTAAAGGGTGTTACAAATGTAAATATTGAAGATACATCTACACTTGAAAAAGCACTGGCGAAACTGGATGCGTCAGCGTAGTATTTTTAAAAATATTGGGAAAGAGATGGTACCAGGCATATGTTAGAAGGAAAAACAGCAGTAGTTACAGGTGCAGCAAAAGGGATAGGAAAGGCTGTAGCGCTTGCATTTGCAAAAGAAGGATGTAATATAGTGCTTAATTACCACAGTACAGTATCAGACAGCACAGTAAATGCTATAGAGGAATGTGGAGTAAAATGCATGCCTGTACAGGGTGATGTTTCAGATTCCGGCTTTGCAGCACAGCTTGTCAAAGATATAAAAAAGGAGTTTGGTACGCTGGATGTGCTTGTAAATAATGCAGGAATAACAAGAGATATGCTTCTTATGCGTATGTCTGAGGAGCAGTTTGATGAAGTTATAAATACAAACCTTAAAGGGACATTTAACATGATACGCCATGCAAGCAGCCTTATGCTTAAGCAGCGCAGTGGGGCAATAATTAATATGGCATCAGTTGTTGGAGTTACAGGCAATATTGGCCAGGCAAATTATGCCGCATCCAAGGCTGGCATAATCGGGCTTACAAAATCTGCGGCTAAAGAGTTCGCACAGAGAGGTGTCACATGCAATGCAATTGCCCCAGGATTTATTGAGACTGATATGACAGATGCACTTGCCGAAGAAACTAAACAGGAGATACTTAAGGCAATTCCTCTTAAGCGCTATGGCAAGGCTGGTGATATCGCCAGGGTGGCTGTATTTTTTGCTAAAAATACATACATTACAGGCCAGGTATTAAATGTAGATGGCGGAATGGTTATGTAGATTAGAACAAATAGTAAGAAACGAGGTTTGATATGGCTAGAAGATGTGTTATTACAGGGATGGGCGCAGTTACCCCGCTTGGAAGCACAGTTGCTTCATTCTGGGATGGAATAAAGAATGGTGTGTGTGGCATAGGCAGGATTACGAAGTTTGATACAACAGATTTTAAAGTAAAGATTGGCGCTGAGGTTAAAGACTTTGACGCTGAAAAGTATATGAGCAAAAAAGATGTAAAGAGGAACGATTTATATTCAGTTTATGCTATGGCTGCCGCTGCCCAGGCTATGGAAGACAGTGGTCTTAGGATTACAGAGGAAAATGCTTTAAAGACAGGTGTAATCGTAGGTTCTGGGATTGGCGGGCTTATAACGATGCAGGAGCAGGTAATACGCCTTAATGAAAAAGGACCATCAAGGGTTTCACCGCTTTTTATACCTATGACAATCGGAAATATGGCAGCAGGCAATATTGCTTTGCAGTATGGTGCAAAGGGAGAATGTGAAAATATTGTTACAGCATGTTCTACAAGTACACATTCAATCGGAACAGCATTCCGTGATATCAGACATGGCTATCTTGATGCATGTATAGCCGGAGGTGCTGAGGCTTCTATATGTGAAATAGGGATTGCCGGTTTTACTAATCTTACTGCACTTTCAACTAATGAAGACCCTCTGTCTGCATGCAGGCCTTTTGACAGGCAAAGGGATGGTTTTGTTATGGGAGACGGGGCGGGTATACTGGTTTTGGAAGAGCTGGAACATGCACTTGCACGTAATGCCCATATCTATGGTGAGATAACTGGTTTTGGTTCAACTTGTGATGCATATCATATGACGGCACCTGCACCTGATGGTTCAGGCGCTGCAAGTGCAATGAAGCAGGCAATGGAAGAGTCAGGAATAAAGCCATCAGATGTATCTTATATTAATGCACATGGAACAAGCACACATGCTAATGAAGCGGCAGAGACAGCAGCAATTAAGCTTGCATTTGGAAAAGAGGCATATAATATCCCTATAAGTTCAACTAAATCTATGACAGGACACTTGCTTGGTGCAGCAGGTGCAGTAGAATCTATCGTGTGTCTAAAAGTTCTTGAAGAAGGATTTTTACCACCAACAATTAATTACCACAATCCTGATGAGGAATGTGACCTGGACTATATCCCGAATGTTGGAAGGAAAGCAGATAATGCAAAATATGCATTGTCCAATACATTTGGTTTCGGAGGGCACAACGGAGTTCTCTGTTTTAAAAAGTGGGATGGCAATTAATAATACTTAGTGGAAGGGGATAAATAAATTATGCAGTTTGAAGAACTAAAAGAGCTTATTGCAATATTTGAAAAGTCTGATATGAATGATATGAAAGTGCATTTTGATAATGCATCCATCCATTTAAGCAGAGGAAAGTGCCAGACTGTTCCGGTAAATATGCATAAGTCTGTATTGGAAGCTGAAAAAACCAGCCCTCCTGACAGGGCTGGTTTACTGGTTGAGGAAGAGAAAAAAGAATCAGAGGGGAATGTAAATACAACAGATGGAAAATATATAAAAGCGCCTATAGTTGGAACATTTTATCAGGCGGCTTCTCCAGAAAAACCTCCTTATGTCAATGTAGGAGATAAGGTTAAAAAAGGAGATATTGTATGTATAATTGAAGCGATGAAATTTATGAATGAAATTACAAGTGAAGAAGATGGGGAAATTTTAGAAGTGCTTGTCAAAGATGGGGAATTTGTGGAATTTGGCGCACCACTTTTTAGATTTAAGTGACCAGATTAGCAGTTTAGGAGGGTATTTTATAATTATGGCCATGGATATAAAAGAGATAATGGAAATTATACCACACAGGCAGCCATTTCTTCTTATCGACAGGATAGAAGAAATAAAAGAGGGGGAATCTGTTACAGCTATAAAAAATGTAACATACAACGAGCCGTTTTTTGCAGGGCATTTTCCAAAAGAGCCAGTTATGCCAGGTGTGCTGGTAGTTGAGGCGATGGCGCAGGCAGGTGCTGTTGCCATACTTTCAATGGAAGAATTTAAAGGGAAAACAGCATATTTTGGCGGCATTAAAAATGCTAAATTTAAGAAGAAAATTATTCCAGGTGATACATTGCGCCTGGAGGTTAAAATAGAAAAATTAAAGAAAAATGCAGGTATTGGGCAGGGTGTTGCTTATGTAGATGATAAAGTGGCAGCGCAGGCTGAAATTATATTTATGATTGGTTAGTGCCAGGATTTTTGCATGATAGGAGGAACATATGTTTGACAAGATTTTAATTGCCAACCGCGGTGAAATTGCAGTCCGCATAATCAGGGCATGCCGTGAAATGGGAATTAAGACGGTAGCAGTATTTTCGGAGCCTGACAGAGAAGCACTTCATACGCAGCTTGCAGATGAAGCTGTATGTATTGGTTCTGCAAAAGTATCAGACAGTTACCTGAATATGGCAAATATAATAAGCACTGCTGTTGAAAAAAAAGCACAGGCAATACACCCTGGCTTTGGATTTCTGTCAGAGAACAGCACATTTGCAGCTATGTGTGAAGAATGCAATATTAAGTTTACCGGGCCTTCTGCTGAAGTAATAGATGCCCTCGGAAATAAAGCTAATGCGAGGAATATAATGATAAAGGCAGGTGTTCCTGTAATACCTGGCAGTGATGGTGTAGTTGAAAATCTTAGTCAGGCATATGAAACTGCTGAAAAGCTTGGATATCCTGTTATAGTTAAAGCTTCAGCAGGAGGTGGCGGCAAGGGCATAAGGATAGTGCGGACAGCAGAAAACCTTGAGGAAGCTTTTGAGTCAGCCAGAAGTGAGACAGTCAAAGCCTTTGGCGATGATAAGATGTATATGGAAAAGCTGGTTGAAGATGCAAGACATGTAGAGGTACAGGTACTAGGAGACCAGTATGGCAATATTATACACCTTGGTGAGAGAGACTGTTCACTGCAAAGAAAAAACCAGAAGGTGCTTGAAGAAGCTCCGTGCCCTGTGCTGCCTTCCAATATACGTGAACAGATGTGCAATTCTGCTGTAGCCGCTGCAAAAGCCGCTGGATACCAGAGTGCAGGTACTATAGAATTTTTATATGATGAAAAGTCCCAGAAGTACTATTTTATGGAGATGAATACACGTATCCAGGTAGAGCATCCTGTTACAGAGATGGTTACAGGCATAGATATTATAAAAGAGCAGATAAAAATTGCGTATGGAAAAAAGCTTTCTGTAGAACAGAAAGATATAAAGATAAACGGGCACGCTATTGAGTGCAGGATTAATGCAGAAAATCCTGCCAGAGGGTTTGCACCATGTCCAGGGCTTATAGAATATCTGCTGCTGCCGGCAGGAGGGCTTGGAATACGTGTTGATACAGCAGTATATGAAGGGTATGAGATACCACCATTTTATGATTCCATGATTGCCAAGGTAATAGTACATGGCAAAGACAGAAAAGAAGCAATTGCAAAGATGAAACGTGCTTTATATGAATTTATTATAGATGGAATTGATACTAATATTGAATTCCAGAGCAGTATATTAAATAATCCGGATTACCAGAAGGGAAATTTTAATACTTCATTTTTAGAATCATTTTTAGAAGAATGGAAGGAATGATACCGTGAATTTGTTTAAAAAGAATTATTTTTCATTAGATGGAAATGAAGATAAAAGGAAAAGTGACCGCAGAAGAAAACGGAATGAGCCGTCTATACCAGATGGAATGTGGATTAAATGCAACACATGTAAATCTATAATTTATAAAAAAGAAGTTACAGAATATAAATTATGTCCAAGTTGTGGTGCACATTTCAGGATGAGCCCGGAAGAAAGAATTAATATTACATGTGATGAGGGGAGTTTTATAGAGTTTGACAGTAATATGAAACCTAAAAACCCTATGCGGTATCCTGGATATAACGAGGTTATTGAAAAAGCACAGAAAAAGTCAGGCATTTCCGAGGCGGTAGTAACAGGGCATGGGAAGATTGATGGATATGAAGCAGTTTTTGCGGTAATGGACAGCCATTTTATGATGGGAAGCATGGGTTCAGTGGTTGGTGAAAAAGTTACACGTGCTGTTGAATATGCAACTGGTTACAGGCTGCCTTTAATTATTTTTACAACATCTGGCGGTGCAAGGATGCAGGAGGGCATTATGTCACTTATGCAGATGGCAAAAGTGTCTTCTGCACTTGCAAGACATAATGAAGCCGGGCTTTTATATATTACAGTCCTTACAGACCCAACGACAGGCGGTGTTACAGCAAGCTTTGCAATGCTTGGGGATATAATACTTTCAGAACCAAAAGCCCTTATAGGTTTTGCCGGCCAGAGGGTTATACAGGCAACTATCCACCAAAAGCTTCCAGAAGGCTTCCAGCGCGCAGAGTTCCAGCTGGAACATGGTTTTGTAGACAGGATAGTGCCCCGCACAAAGCTTAGGGATGAACTTGCAGTTATTTTAAAACTGCATAGTATGTAATTCTGGTTTTGGCATGTATGGAGGTTTTTATATGAATGAGACAATGAAAAAAGTAGCAGTTGCCAGGAAAATAGAAAGGCCTAATACAATAGAATTTATAGAAGCACTTTTTGATGATTTTTTAGAATTCCACGGAGACAGGCTTTACGCTGATGATGGTGCTGTTGTTGGGGGAATTGCATGTTTTGAAGATATTCCTGTAACTGTTATTGGAATCCAGAAAGGGCATAACCTTGATGAAAATGTAAAGTGCAATTTCGGACAGCCAGAGCCGGAGGGATACCGCAAAGCACTGCGTCTGATGAAGCAGGCGGAGAAGTTCAGACGCCCGGTTATCACTTTTATAAATACAGCAGGTGCATATCCTGGAATTGAAGCAGAAGAAAGGGGGCAAGGTGAAGCTATTGCAAGAAATCTTATGGAAATGTCCAATTTAAAAACCCCAATTATAAGTATTTTTACAGGTGAGGGCGGAAGCGGAGGCGCACTTGCGCTTGCAGTTGCTGATACAGTGTGGATGCTTGAAAACGGAATGTTTTCTGTACTTTCACCAGAAGGTTTTGCAAGTATACTGTGGAGGGATTCCTCGAGGGTAGAAGAGGCAGCAGCACTTATGAAAATGACTGCCAGGGACCTTATGAAAGACCATATAGTAGATAAGATTTTCTATGAACCAAAGGAAGGTATTGAAAATAATCTTGAGTTTACAACAGAACAGATAAAAAGCGCTTTAAGGGAAACATTGCCAGAACTGCGCAGCCTGTCTACAGAAGGGCTTCTTGGCAGAAGGTATAAAAGATTCAGACAATATGGGGAATTTACTGAAAACTGACAGTTAAATAATTGAAAAGGAGGATGAATATGAATGAACAAATAGTATGGCAAGACCGGTTTAATATTGGGGTTGATGTTATTGACAGAGAACATAAAAAACTTTTTTCTATTATAAACCGGATTTTTGATGCTATGAAAGAAACGTCCAAAAATGAATGGGCATGCCAGGAGGGAATTAAATACTTTAAGAACCATGCTATCCAGCATTTTGAAGATGAAGAACAATATATGAAATCTATTAATTACAGTGGTTATGAATTTCACAAACGTATCCATGATAATTTCCGTAAGAATACGCTTCCATCGCTTGAAAAAGAACTTGAACAGACAAAATTTTCTAAAGATGCTGTTACCCATTTTATGGGGGTTTGTGTTGGCTGGCTGTTAGGACATACACTTACAGAAGACCTTGCGATTACAGGAAAAACTGACAGCTCGCAGTTTAACGTTTTGCCAGAAGAAGAAAATGCTGCCTTAAGCCAGGCAGTTATCGATATTTTATATGGAGTCTTCCGTCTGGAGGCGCATATGATTAGTGAACACTATAATGGCGAGAAGTTTGGAAAGGGGCTTTACTACCGTCTGTTATATGATTCTAAGCAGGGAGAGCAGGAGGTATTTTTAGTCTTTGAAGAAAAGATGATTCTCAATGTCATTGCTGCCGTAATGGGTTTTAGTTATGATGCAATCAACCCTACAGTAGTAAACACTCTTAGATATATGTCACAACAGTTTCTGGAAAATATGCGCAAGCGTTTTCCAGACATAGGCAGATATGAGTTAAAGGAAGAGAACCTGTTACAGTATAAGCAGTTCAAGGAAATGTTTAAGAAAGAAAATCCACGGTGCAGCCTTTTGTTTGACACAGGTGCCGGGTATTTTGCATTTTGTGCGATTGTACCACATTATGATAATATTAAGATAGGTCATGCCATTAAAGTAGATAATGCAATGGAGGAGGTAAAAAAATATCTTGCAAACAGGCCATTAAACCGCAAAAAGAAAATACTTGTAGTAGATGATTCTATAACGATGCGGCAGTTTTTGAAAGAATTGCTGGCCAAGGATTATGAAATTGACATGGCGGATTCTGGATTGTCTGCATTCAGGTCTATTATTCTGAATAAACCAGACCTGGTTCTTCTAGATTATGACATGCCAATTTGTGATGGAAAGCAAGTGCTTGAAATGATACGTGGGGAGGAAGAATTTGCAGATACATCAGTTATCTTTCTGACTGGCAGGGGAGATGTAGAGAGCATTAGACAGGTTATGTCTTTAAGCCCGGAAGGTTATATGTTAAAAACTACCAAACCAGAAGAGATTAAGAATAGCATTGAAGTATTTTTTAAAAAGAAAACAAAACAGACTACATAAAAAGTGTAAAAATAAGGTCATAATGGACAGAGTAATCCATTATGGCCTTATGTGCATCAATATTTGTAATATGTGGTTACAACAGGTGGATTCCATCATTTTCAATTGTAATAAGATGCTTCTTTAAAAGATTGCCTGTTGCACGTTTAAAAGCATTTTTACTCATATGGAAACGTCCTTTAATAGCATCTGGAGCACTTTTGTCATTAAACGGCAGAAAGCCACCAGCATTTTTAAGACAGTTTAGTATAAGTTCTGCATCTTCATTCATCTGTTCTGGAATTTTCTTTTTTACACTTAGGGTAAGCCTGCCGTCTTCAAGTACCTGCGCTACTCTTGCATACACAGGCTGGTTTATGTGGTACTTTTCAAATACCTCTTTCTTAGGAAGAAGTGCCGAATATTTATCATCCACAGCAATAAAAACACCAAAGTTTTCACTGATTTCGTAGACACGTCCGGAAACTTCATCATCTTTATTATAAGGTGAATCACATCTTAAATGCTCATATACTTTCATAGATGCACATAGCCTTTCACTTTTATCAAGGTACAGGGTAACTAATACTGCATCACCTTCCTTAACTTCATATAACTGTTCTTTAAAAGGCAGCAGTAAATCTTTTGGTATGCCCCACTCAAGAAATGCACCTATAGGAGTAACTTCTTTGACATATAAACGTGCAGTCCCGCCAATCTCTAATTCTGGTTCAAGCATAGTGGCGATTGGCCTGTCCTCTGAATCTTTATATACAAAAACAGATAGTATATCCTTAAGCTCTGTTCCCTCTGGCACTTGTGCTTTAGGAAGCAGGATTTTTTCGCTTTCTTCTCCGTCAATGGTATTCAGGTAAACACCAAAACCAGTCTTTTTAACAACGGCAAGCTCCTGGGTTTTGCCCAGTTTTATTTTTTGTTTCATAATAAATCAGCAAGGAAACCCACTGCCTTTAGGCGGTGGGAGGAATTGCACATTGCAACCTCCTATTTTAATTTAGTAGCACATTTTG